>CAZLBA010000018.1:0-8349 GCA_964557555.1 uncultured Beijerinckia sp. | reverse complement strand
GCACGAGATCAACATTGGCGTCCGACTTTAACAGATTACGCCAAGTGCGCTCGCCCGCATGAGGCTCACCGGAAACGAGCAGCACTTTGAGCTTGTCACGCACGCCCTCAACCGTCACCACAGCCTTGTTGTTGAGCAATGTCAGCTCATCATTCAAGGGCGCGACTTCGAGTTCGATCACGTTGGGGCCGCCATGATCAATCCGCACCGGCACACGCAACACCTGACCGGGCAAGCTGCGCAGCGTCGCCAGATCAACCCCATCACGCCGCACCGCCACATTCACCGGGACAGCAGCGGCACCTGTATCAATGACGCGCACGGAGATCATCTGATCCTTGCCAACAATGCCGAAACGCGGTGCTTCGACCAATTCGATCCGGCGATCACGTTCGCCGTCCCTGCCGGTCACAAAAACATGCAAGGGCGCGCGGAAGCCAAGCGACTCGGCAGAGGCAGGCACGTCATGCACAACGCCATCGGTGACAAGAATGGCGCCGCCCACTCGCTCAGGAGGAACATCCGACAAGGCATTTGAAAGCGCGTTGAAGAGGCGCGTCCCGTCCTGCCCCGTATCAACCGCACCACCATCGACGATGCGCAATTCTATTGAGCCCAATTGCTCCATGGCCTTCTCAATCTCGGCCCTCGCAGCATCGGTCTGCGCCTTGCGCTCGCCGATGCTTTGACTGGCGCTGCGATCGAGCACCACCGCCACGACATCTTTCAGCGGATTGCGTTCTTCGCGCACCAGTGAGGGATCACCCAAGGCAAGAAGAACAAGCGCAAAACCCAAGAGCCGCAACCATGAACCGCGCCGACGCAGCCAAAAGCCCAAAGCCACGATCACGAGCGCGGCTACACACAGCGCCAGCAAAAGCGGCACTGGAATGAGTGGAGAGAAAGCGAGGTTGAACGAGGTCAATGTCCCAACCGCTCCAGAAGATCGCGCACATGAACCTGATCGGCTTTGTAATTGCCGGTCAGCGTATACATGACGATGTTGATACCTGCGCGAATGGCCATTTCACGCTGGCGACCTGTGCCCGGCACCAGCGGATAAAGCGCATCGCCATTGCGGGAGACGGCCCAGGCGCCCGCCAGATCATTTGAGCTGATAATGATCGGCGACACATTATCGCCAGAGCGGACTGGACGATTGGTACGGTCCCCCGTATCGGGCGGCAGCGCCTCGATCCAAGTCTGCCCAATCGTGGTGCGCCCCACAAAGTTATCAAGCAGGTAGAATGTCTTTGTCACGACGTGATCACGCGGCACCTGCTCAAGCTCCGGCACATCGACATTCGCCAGCAAACGCCGCAACCACAATTGCTCAGGCGTGGGCGCGCCACCGGGACGTTGGTTCAAGGCATCGCGCGTATCGAAAAGGATCGTGCCGCCTTGTTTCATATAGGCAGCAATGCGCGTGATGGCCTGCGCAGAGGGCAAGGGACGGTCCGGCACGATCGGCCAATAGATGAGCGAGTGGAACGCAAGCTCATCACGGGCGGGATCAAGCCCCATGGGCTCACCGGGGTTGAGCGAAGTGCGTGCATTGAGCGCGCGGGACAAGGTGGCAAGACCAAGCTGGCTGGTTTCATCAACGCGCGGATCACCCGTGACGATATAAGCCAGATGCGTGCGCATGGCAGCATCACGCTCGCGCGGGGTAAGCTCCTGCGCGCGCAGATCCGAAGGCAATACGAAGATCGTCACCAGTGCGGCCAGAACAAAGGCTGCAGCCGCCGGGCGGCGCAAACCGCGCTTGAAACCGCCCGCCAGCCAGATTGAAGCAATAGCATCGGCCATGAAAACAAGCAGCGCGAGCACGACCAGTGCGGGGCGCAAATCCATGGGCTCAGCCTTGCGCAAAGATTCAATCATGACATTCAGTCCCGACAAATTGAGCGGCTGAAGTTGGACCTTGGCATCTAATGTGTTGATCGCCATCAGGGCATCCGAGGGACCATAAAATCCCGGAGGATGATCGGCTGTTGCCCCGCCCTGATAGTTCATTGAAACGGGTTTTGCTGTGACCGGCGGCGTGCCAAGCATTCCAAAGCCATCCAGCGTGCGATTGGGCGCAATGGCTTCCACTCGTCCTGCCTGAGTACCATTGGCCTCACTCGCGCCAGCAGTCAAAGCATCAGCTGACAATGAGACAACCTTGCGCAGCAATTCCACGAAGAGACCTGAAAGGGGCAGATTGGACCAGGTCGTATCTGCTGTCACATGCACCAGTACAATGAGCCCCTTGCCACGACGCGCAGCGGTGATGAGCGGCGTTCCATCCGCCAGCGCCGCCCAGGTCTTGCCCGGCAGTCCTGCTTCTGGTTCTGCGAGCACCTGCCGCGTGACGGTGATCTCTTCCGAAATGTTGAGGCCATAAAACGGACTCTCGCGCTCAAAAGGCGCAAGGCGTTTTGGCGTATCCCATGACAAGGAACCACCCAGCACACGACCACCACGCCGTAAACGCACTGGCACAAGATCATCTGTCGAACCAGCAAGGCGCGTGCCGGCAAAGCGAAGCAGGACGCCACCGTCTTCCACAAATTGCACGAGGCGATCCCGTGCGGGTCCAGCAACCACACCAACATCGGCTAATGCGAGCACCGACACACGATCTTCGAGCATGGCGATCACCGGATCACCTCGTCCGGGACGCGGCTCGCGCACATCGGCATAGGGGTTGAGGGCGCGCACGAGATAATAGGCAGGCGAGAGCAAGGGCTGAGACGTATCGACGCTCGCACCAGATACGACGCCAATCCGCCGACGCTTCCACCGCTCATCGAGCAGCGTTACGGCACCCGCCGAATGTTCATCAGCAATTTCGATACGCGCAATCTCATTGCGCAACTCGATCGGCAATTCAAAGCGCGCCTTGGTCTCAAGCGCAGCGCCAAGATCAAAGCGGGTCTCGCCAATCGGCAAACCTTTGAGATCAAGCGCGCGCAATGTGCCTTGCGATGCCCCTGTTGCACGCGCCCGCATCACGCGCACATCGAGAGAGCCAGCACCATTTTCCGCACCTGCGACTGCAAGCGCGGGGCGGTCCTGCACAATGACTTGCAGACCCTTGCCCTTGGTCGCTTCGCTCAGGGCAGAAGCAAAAGCACGGCCCTGACCATTTTCAAGATCATCCGCGATCCACACCACTTCCACCTCGGCATTGGCCGACAGAAAACGCTGAACGGCGGGCAAAGCGAGCATCCGGTCAGGCAGATGCGGCACAGGCTTCATCGCGCGCAACCGTTCCAGCGCACGCCCCGTTTCAACCTTCAAAACATCGCGGCCGCCATCCGAGATCGGCAAAAGCGCGATGGTTCGCCCATCGCGTGCTGCTGCCTGCATACGCTCGGTCACGGAAGCCACACGCTGCGACCATGTAGGCGCTGCCGGCCAGCCATCATCCATGATGACAAGCAGCGTACCGCGCTGCCCTTCGCTGACAGGCGGCGGGTTCCAGATGGGTCCGGCCATGGCGAAAATGATGAAAGCCGCGAGCGCGAGGCGCATCAGCAGCAACCACCACGGCGTGCGGGCGGGCGTCTCTTCTTGCGCGCGCAAGTCGAGGATGAGGCGCAGCGGGGGAAAAGCCACCTGTTGCGGACGTGGCGGCGTAATGCGCAACAGCACGTAAAGCACGGGCAGCAAGGCCAGCGCTGCCAGAACAAGCGGTGCAGAGAAAGCCAGCGGCAAGCCCAGCATCACGCCACCCCCTGCCCGGCCTCAAGCCGCACACGCAAATTGAGCAAGGCATCTGCGGCAGGGCGGTCGGTGCGATGGATGGCAAAGCTCCACCCGCGAGACGTACAGATCTCACGAATGGCATCGCGATGTTGCGCGAGCCGCGCGACATAATCGGCCTTGAAACTTTGCGCATCGCCCACACGCAGCCGAGCGTCTGAATCAACATCCACAAACTCGGTGTGGCCGGCGAAGGGGAAAGTCTCTTCAACCGGATCCGCAATCATCACCACATGACCAAGCGCCCCTTGCGCCGCCATGCCATGAATGGTGGCGCGAATATCGTCCACATCGCTCAAGAAATCGCTGATGAGCACGGCCTGTGTGCGCGCGCCGAGCGGATCGGCTGGTGGTAATTCACGGCTCTGCCCGCGCTTCTCATCTTCTGCCAGCACTTGCGCAAAGCGCTCTGCGATATTGCGGGTGGCCAATGCACGTGTCAGTCCGGGCATTCCTACCCGCTCACCCCCGCGCACCAGCAAATCGCTCACCGCAAGACCCAGCACCAAGGCGCGGTCGAGCTTGGACTGAAGCGCCAATTGCGATTCAAATGCCATGGAAGCGGAACGATCCATCCAGACCCAGACCGTATGTGCTGCCTCCCACTCGCGTTCACGCACATAGACGCGATCATCACGGGCCGAGCGTCGCCAATCAATGCGGGTCGTTGATTCACCAAAGACGAAGGGACGAAACTGCCAGAAAGTTTCACCCACGCCCGCGCGTCTGCGCCCATGCACGCCATGCATCACCGTGGCTGCAACCTCTTTCGCCGCAACCAGCAAGGCTGGCAGACGCCGCGCCAGCTCAAGCCCGCCTTGCTGGTGGCGCAGGCCGGGGGCGCGTTGATCTGGCGTGAGGAGGCGCGTCTCCACCATCAGCCAAGGCGCTCCGTCAGACGAGCAATGAGACCAGAAATCGTTTCACCCTCTGCACGCGCTGCGAAGGTGAGCGCCATACGATGTTTGAGGATGGGCTCAGCCAAGGCGCGCACATCATCCAGTGAAGGCGCAAGACGCCCATCAACAAGCGCGCGTGCACGGGTGGCCAACATCAATGCTTGCGCCGCGCGTGGACCCGGACCCCAAGAGATATGGCGTGTGACAGCGGGATCGCCTTCGCCCGGACGCGCATTGCGCACCACATCAAGAATGGCCTCCACGACGCTCTCACCCACCGGCAGACGGCGTACCAAGCGCTGCACACTCATCAAATCATCCGCCGTCATGGCGGCGCGCAGGCGCGTTTCGCTTTCGCCCGTTGTCTCGATCAGAATGCGCCGCTCGGCATCGCGATCAGGATAGGTGACATCAATCTGCATCAGGAAGCGATCAAGCTGTGCTTCGGGCAGTGGATAGGTGCCTTCCTGTTCAAGAGGGTTTTGCGTGGCAAGCACATGGAAGGGCCGCGGCAGATCATGACGCTCACCTGCCACCGTCACATGATATTCCTGCATGGATTGCAGCAAAGCAGATTGCGTGCGCGGGCTGGCACGATTGATCTCATCTGCCATCAGAAGCTGCGCGAAGATGGGGCCGCGCACAAAACGAAAGGCGCGGCGTCCATTCTCGCCTTCTTCCATGATTTCCGAGCCCAGAATATCGGCCGGCATCAGATCGGGCGTGAATTGCACGCGGCGTGCATCAAGACCAAGTACGGTGCCGAGCGTCTCGACGAGTTTGGTTTTTGCCAAACCGGGCACGCCGACCAGCAGACCATGTCCACCAGCCATCAAGGTGACCAGCACCTCTTCCACCACGCGCTCCTGACCGAAGATGACGGAGCCGATGGCGCTACGCGCAGCAGCCACACGCTCAAGCGCCAGTTCCGCGCTCCGCGCGATGGCGCTTTCCAGAGATGTGGCATTGGTGTCGTGGCTGGCGCTCATCATCACTCCTTGCGATCTCATCAACTGCGCCGGGGCGCGCATTTCAAAAGAGAGCGCCACGGTAGGCGCATGCGGTAAACGAAGCTAGTTTAGGCCCCAGATGGCGCTTGTCGATCCCATGGTGCCATCACAATTGAAGTTATGTTCACGGGGCTTTGGTGCGAAAACATGGCAGATGTGCCCAAAGGACTGGAAAGCCTGATGCGCCATGCGAGCGGCGCCGCCGGGAAAGCGCTGCCGCCGGTCCAGTCCTGGAACCCGCCCCATTGCGGGGATATAGGGCTCAAAATCGACCGGGAGGGCCGCTGGTTCTATCAGGGCTCGCAGATTACTCGCGCGCCGCTGGTGCGGCTCTTCGGTAGCATCCTGCGAAAGGATCCTGAGGGCTATGTGCTTGTGACCCCGGTGGAAAAGGTCTCGATTGAGGTCGAGGATGCGCCTTTTCTGGCGGTCGAGCTGATGCGGCGGGGCGCGGGTGAGGCCCAGAGCCTCGCCTTTCGCACCACTCTTGATGAGTGGGTGGAGGTCGGCCCCGACCATCCCCTGCGCTTTGCCACCGGCGGCCAAGGCTTCAAGCCCTATGTCCTTGTACGCAAGGGGCTATGGGCGCTGCTGTCGCGCCCCCTCGCTTTTGACCTCGTGGACCTAGCCGTTCAACACGGCCCTTCCACGGGCCTGTGGTCCAACGCTATGTTCTTCCCTCTGGACGGGACAGACGGAACTGGACTTGCGGCGTGCAACAGAGCGGACTGATCGAGCTATTTTCTGTAGAGGATGTGCGCCTGCGCGCTTTGGCCCGGCTGACCGCCGAGCTGGGTGGCGATCTTTTGGGCGGCCCGATTGGAGCGGGTGATCACCTGACCTCACCCCATGCCTTTCCGCAGGGGCTCGCCCCCAAACGTCCCGCTGCCGTCCTCGTCCCCGTCGTGGCGCGCGAAGAAGGCGCGACGGTGCTTTTGACGAAGCGCTCCGAAGGCCTGCCACAGCATTCGGGCCAAATCGCCTTCCCCGGCGGCAAAATCGACCCCTGCGACGCCTCCCCCATTGCCTGCGCCTTGCGTGAGGCCCATGAGGAGATCGGCCTTCAGACGCATCATGTGGAGCCACTCGGCTATCTCGACACTTATGCAACGGGGACCGGCTTTCGCATTTTCCCCGTGGTAGCGATCATCCAGCCGCCCTTCGAATTGACGCTCAATCGTGGCGAGGTGGATGATGTGTTTGAAGTGCCCATGCGCTTCCTGATGGATCCTGCCAATCATCAACGCCACACGCGCGAAGCCACCAATGGCGTGACGCGTTACTTCCATGCCATGCCTTATGAGAACCGCTACATCTGGGGTGCAACAGCGGGCATGTTGAAGAATCTTTATGAGAGGCTCTATTGCGACTGAGCTTCCTGCAAGACGCAAAAGTGAAGCACCTCTTCAACGTGATCGACGGTGCCGGCGAAGAATTGCGCGTGGTAGGCGGCGCGATCCGCAATGCGCTTTTGGGTGAGCCGGTTCACGAGATTGATTTCGCTTCAACCGCTTTGCCACAAGTGATCATGGCACGCGCGCAACAAGCTGGTTTGCGCTGTGTGCCAACAGGAATCGACCATGGCACCGTGACCATCATCATTGAAGGCACGCCCTTTGAGATCACGACCCTGCGCGAAGATGTCGAGACCGATGGGCGACGTGCGAAAGTCCGTCATGGGCGAAACTTTGAACATGATGCCTTGCGTCGCGATTTTACCATGAATGCGCTGAGTTGCCGCGCCGATGGCCAGATCTTTGATTATGTCGGCGGCCTTGCCGACATCGAAAGCCGGCATGTGCGTTTCATTGGCAATGCAATTGAACGCGTGCGCGAGGATTATCTGCGCATTCTGCGTTTCTTCCGCTTCCACGCGGCCTATGGCGAGGGGGCGCTTGATCAGGAGGCTTTCCACGCCGCCATCGTCGAGCGCGATGGTATGCACAATCTTTCACGCGAACGCATTCGCGCGGAACTGCTGAAACTCGTCGTCGCACGCAAGGCCGCATCTGTTGTTGCGCAAATGTGTGGCGCGGGCATGTTGATCCCTGTGCTGGCTGGCATTACGACGCCCGCGCGTCTTGCAAGAGTGGCAGCGATTGAAACGGGGCGCAGCGCCAAGCCCGATGCTGTCTTGCGTTTGATGTCCTTGTGCGTTCTGGTACGCGAAGATGCCGAACGGCTGCGGCAGGAGTTGCGGCTCTCCAATGCAGAGACCGAGCGCATGACCCGCGCGACACGATTGGCTGAAAAGCTGCATGGCTGCGAAGCACCGCCCAAGGCGGAGGAGAGCCTCGTCTTTTTGTATGAGCATGGCCGACAGGCCTGTCTTGATGCTTTCACCCTCGCACAGGCCGAAAGCCATGCGGCCCCCAATGATCCACAATGGCTCAGCTCGTTAAACTTCCTGCGCGAAGCAGCAGAGCCGCAACTTCCATTCACTGGCGCTGACCTTGTCGCACAAGGTCTCACCCCCGGCCCGCAAGTGGGCCAGATGCTCAAAGCCCTGCAAGCTGATTGGATTCGTGCAGGTTTTCCGCGCGATCCCGCCGCTCTTAACCGCCTTCTGAGGAAGGCGATGGGCGACAGCTGAAGAGACTCCCCCTCAAAGCCCCAACGCGCTACATAGAGAGCGTTGGAGTGCGTGATGGGTTTTGAGCGTAAAAGTCCCCGCGATGTGGCGCGTT
>CAZLBA010000017.1:0-32026 GCA_964557555.1 uncultured Beijerinckia sp. | reverse complement strand
ATAGGGAACTCCTTAGCGCAAACGGCAACGCCCACCCGCGGGAAACGGGTGGGGTTTGGGCCCTATATAGAGCGGCCCGCGCCGCTTGTCAGGGGGATTGAGCTTGTCACCTGCTGCCATTAGACCGGGCGGATGAGGCCTGCTTTGCTCAATGCGCTTTTTGCCTCCGTCTCCACCCTGCAGGGCGTGGGGCCGAAGACGGGGAAGCTCTTTGACCGGTTGCTTGATCGCGCGACCGGTGCGCGGCTGATCGACCTCTTGTTTCACATTCCCCATTCCTTCGTGGATCGACGCAATCGGCCCAGGATTGTCGATGCGCCGCGCGATGAAGTTGTGATGCTGGAAGTGAGCGTGGTGGAACATCGCCCCCCGCCGCCGCGCGGGCGTGCGCCCTATCGGGTGCTGGTGGAAGATGAGACGGGCGATGTGCTGCTGATCTTCTTCCGTGCCAATGAAGGATGGATTGAAAAGGCATTGCCAGTGGGCGCCAAACGCTGGGTGTCCGGTCGCCTCGAACTGCGCGATGGCTATTTGCAAATGGTGCATCCTGATCGTGTGCTGGACGAGGCTGGCCTTGCACGCTTGCCCCCTGTTGAGCCTGTCTATTGGCTGACGGAGGGGCTCTATCAGCGCAATGTGCAAAAGGCTGCAGAAGCTGCGCTCGCGCGCCTGCCCGTGCTGCCCGAATGGCACAAGGACAAAATGCTTGCGTTGCGCAATCTGCCAAGTTTTGCCGATGCACTGCAAAGCCTGCATCACCCAACCTCGCCGCAATCGCTTGATCCCGGCTCACCTGCCCGGCTGCGGCTGGCTCTGGATGAATTGCTCGCGAGTCAGCTGGCGCTCATCATGATGCGGGCGAGGTTTCGCACTCTGTCGGGCCGTGCAAGTGCGGGGGATGGTCGCATCTCATCGCGCCTCGAAAATGCCCTGCCCTTCACGCTGACCAACTCGCAACAGGAAGCATTGCGTGAAATTCGCGCAGATCTTGCATCTGACAAACGCATGTTGCGCTTGCTGCAGGGAGACGTGGGTTCAGGCAAGACGCTGGTAGCGCTCTTGTCTATGGCCAGCGTGGTGGAGGCTGGACATCAGGCGGCGATGATGGCCCCCACCGAAATTCTCGCGCGCCAGCATTATGAGCGCATGTTGCCGCTATGTGACACCACAGGCTTGCGCCTCGCCTTGATGACCGGGCGCGACAAAGTGTCGGAACGCAACAAGACACTCGCTGCTCTGGCTGCAGGCGAAATTGACATACTCGTTGGCACCCATGCGATCTTTCAGGAGAGCGTCCATTTCCGCGATCTTGCGCTTGCCGTGGTTGATGAACAGCATCGTTTCGGTGTTCATCAACGTCTCGCCCTTGGTGAGAAAGGCGAAGCGGTCGATGTCCTTGTGATGACAGCCACGCCCATTCCACGCACGCTGGTTCTGACTTATTTTGGTGACATGGATGTCTCGACGCTGCGCGAAAAGCCAGCTGGTCGAAAACCTGTCGAAACGCGTGCACTCCCGCTTGAGCGGATTGATGAGGTTGTGGCGGGGTTGCAACGGGCGATTGAGACTGGCGCGCAAGCCTATTGGGTTTGTCCGCTGGTAGAGGAGAATGAAGATCTCGATGTTGCTGCGGCACAGGAGCGCTGTGAAGTTCTGCGCCAGTTCTTCGGAGATGCAGTCGGTCTTGTGCATGGCAAAATGAAAGGCCGTGACAAGGATGCTGCCATGGAAGCCTTCCAGTGCAAAGACACCAAAATTCTGGTTGCAACCACCGTCATTGAAGTGGGCGTTGATGTGCCCAATGCCAGCATCATGGTAATTGAACATGCCGAACGCTTCGGCCTTGCACAATTGCATCAGTTGCGTGGGCGTGTGGGGCGCGGGGCTGCGAAATCATCTTGCCTGCTTCTTTACAAAAGCCCACTCGGAGAGGTCTCGAAGGCACGCATCAATATCATGCGCGAGACGGAAGATGGCTTCCGCATCGCGGAAGAAGATCTGAAACTGCGGGGGGAAGGTGAGGTATTGGGCACCCGGCAATCGGGAATGCCGGGCTTTCGCCTTGCTTCACTTGATGTGCATGGCCCGCTTTTGTCGGTGGCCCGTGACGAGGCGCAACAGATCCTCGCGCAAGATCCAGAACTCATGAGCGAGGAAGGTCAGGCACTACGCCTGCTGCTGCATATTTTCGAACGTGAAGACGCGGTGAAACTGCTGCGCGCCGGTTAAGCGGCTGCTTCCATCTTCTTGCGTTGGGCCTGCACCAGATCATCCAGCTTCTTTTGTGTGCCGGGCTGGATCACACCAGCGGACATGATGAGCTTGAAGGCTTCGTCCGCGCTGATCGGCACTTCGATCACATCACGTGCGGGAAGATAAAACCAGAAGCCGGTTGTGGGGTTGGGGGTGCAGGGCAAAAACACCGACAGATGCTCGCCTTCGGGCAGCTTCTCCCGCAGGGTCTCGTTGGGGGGCGCCGAGATGAATACGATGGACCACATGCCCTTGCGCGGGAACTGGACCAGACCAACCTTGCGGAAGGATGTGCTCTGCTGTGAAAAGACAGTCTCAAAGACCTGCTTCACCGCTTTATAAATGCCCCGCACGACCGGCATACGGTCCAGAATATACTCACCCAGACGCAGCAAAGTACGACCAGCGAGATTGGCTGCGAGAAAGCCCAGCAAGGTGAGGCCCACAACGGCGAGCACCACGCCGGTGCCGGGCACGCGGAATGGAAGATAGTAATCCGGCCAAAGGGTAGGCGGCACGAGCGGCCTGACCCAGTGGTCCACTGTGTCAACGAACCACCAGACGAGCCAGCCCGTGACGGCGAGCGGTCCAGCAATGACAACGCCGGTCAGGAACCAGGTACGCAGGCCGGCCCCAAAAGAATGTTTCGGAGCAGGCGGCGGTGCGAAGATGGTCGCTTCTTCCGGTTGCGGATTTTCGCTCATGGCGACTCGCTACAGATGATCTGAAACAGGCCGAGAATGTGTCGGCCTGCGCAAGGGTGCAAGCCCGCGCAGGCCGCGCGAGCATCACACACGCTTTACCGAGGGGCGCGAGCCTCGCCCTGATGGCGATTACGCTGTCCCTGTGGGCGGTTGCTAGGACGTGGTCCAAAGCCAGGCTTGCCATTGCGGTGACGTGGCGGCTTGCCCTCGCGCCCGGCATAGGCTGCCCCACCCTCAGGACGACCGGCCGCATGGCGCTCACCGCGCTCCTGCATCCGCTCGCCCTGTCGCTGGCTGGGCCTTTCGCCATGGCGGGGTTTGCCCTCAAAGTGATCACGCGGCTTACCCTCGAAATCACCGCGAGGCTTGCCCTCGAAGCCGTTACGCGGCTTGCCTTCAAAACCATTGCGGGGCTTGCCTTCATAGCTGCCACGCGGCTTGCCCTGACCAAAACGCGCACCCGGCTTTCCGGCGCGCTGACCCTGACGCGGCGCATCAAGGGCCGGACTGCCCGGTGCGCGACGATCCTCAGCCGGAATCTGCTGACGCGTCAGCTTTTCAATAGCCCGCAACAGATGCCGCTCGGTATGATCGCAGAGCGAAAAGGCTGCACCCTCATTGCCTGCACGCGCGGTGCGGCCGATGCGATGCACATAGCTTTCCGGCACTTCCGGCAATTCGAAATTGACCACATGCGTCACACCGTCAACGTCAATGCCGCGCGCGGCAATGTCAGTGGCAACGAGCACAGGCGCACGGCCAGAGCGGAAATCGTTCAGCGCACGCTGACGCTGGCCTTGTGATTTGTTGCCGTGAATGGCAGCGGACGGCAAACCAGCCTTGTCGAGAATTTCAGCCACACGATCTGCACCACGCTTGGTGCGCGTGAAGACAATCGTGCGCTTCACATCAGGGCGCTGCAGCAATTCAACGAGAAGATCGCGCTTGCGGCCCGCTTCGATATGAAAGACCTCTTGCGCGATGCGCTCAGCCGTCGTCGCAACAGGCGTCACGCTGACTTCCACCGGCTCGCTGAGCAATTCGCCCGCAAGGCCAGCAATCTCCTTCGGCATGGTGGCCGAGAAAAAGAGGTTTTGTCGCTCTGCAGGCAGCTTCGACACGATCTTGCGGATCGGCAGAATGAAGCCCAGATCGAGCATGTGATCAGCTTCGTCGAGAACAATCACCTCAGTCTTGTCGAGACGCACAGCGCCTCCGCCCATGTGATCGAGCAAGCGACCGGGCGTTGCGACAAGCACATCAAGGCCGCGCGACAATTGCTGACGCTGCGGGCCCATGGAAACGCCACCGACGACAACACCGACAAAAAGTTTCGCAAAGCGGCCATAGGTCCGAAAGCTGTCTGCAATCTGCACAGCCAGCTCACGTGTTGGCGCGAGAATGAGCGCACGCACCATGCGCGGCTCTGTCTTGCGCGGATTCTTGATCAGCCGATCAAGGATCGGCAGCGCAAAAGCGGCCGTCTTGCCAGTGCCTGTCTGGGCAATGCCAAGCAGATCACGCCCTTCCAGAAGAGCGGGAATCGACTGAGCCTGAATAGGGGTAGGATGGGTATAACCCTCCTGACGCAGCGCGCGCAGAAGGGGCTCGGCAAGGCCGAGGGAGGTAAAATCGGTCAAAGCATCAACTTTCATGAGCCCAAGCACCTCGGCACGCCTGTGCCAAGGTCAAGGTGAGAGCGGGAACGAACCCCGCGTATCTGGGCCCGGAACGATCTGGAGAGACAAGCGCTCGACAGGAGGAACTGACTTTCTGCCAGCCTACGCGACTGGAGCGCTGTTGCTGCGGTGCAGCGCGCTGCTTGTAGGGGAGAAAGGACGGAAGGTCAAGGAAAGACCGGCGCGGCCCCATTCCCCAGCAAGACAGCGTCTCGTTATCATTGATTCATCGGCAGCAATATGCTCTGCAGCTGAAGCATTGCGCTGGCCGGCTGATCAGGCGCAGCTTTCGCAGCACTCGGTTCGACAACTCACTCATCTGGGTCTAGCACCAAGGGATCCTCATGCTTCGCCCAAGTTCAATCCATCTAACTGGCGGCCTTGCGAATGGCGCTGAGCAGCTCACAGTCTGCTACCTTGAGCGCCACTCCCCCGACGCATTCGTCCCTGCAGCAAAGCGGGGGACATGATGCTCCTCACCACACTCGATATTGTCGGCACCTTCGCTTTCGCACTCAGCGGTGGCGTGCGCGCCGTCGAGAACAAGATGGACGCCTTTGGCATTGTGTTCCTGTCCTTTGTCGCGGCTGTATCTGGCGGCATTTTGCGGGATGTGCTGATCGGTGATCTGCCGCCTGCAGCCTTGCAGAGCGAGCTTTATGTCGGCATCGCCATTCTGGCGGGCACGATCTGCTTCTTCTTCTATGAGCATATCCTGCGTCTCGCACGGCCGGTGGCGATCTTTGATGCGATTGGACTGGGCCTGTTTTGCGTGGTCGGCGCACGCAAGGCTCTGGATGCCGGCCTTTCCCCTGTCATGGCCGCCTTGCTGGGAATGATCACGGCAGCCGGCGGTGGCATTGCTGCTGATATCATGACTGCGCGAAAGCCCATGGTCTTTCAGCGGGAGATTTATGCACTTGCAGCACTCGCAGGCGCAGCTGTCCTCACTTTGGGCTATCAGCTGGGGATGCCTGATGCCATCATCGCGCCCGTCAGTGCGATCTTCGCCATCAGCCTGCGCCTGATCGCAATGGCCTATGATTGGCATTTGCCGCGCGCGAATATAGGGAAACGTCATGACTGACAGCGCCCGTATTGACGAACTTGAAATCAAGGTTGCGCATCAAGACATGACCATTGCCGAGCTGAATGATGTCATCTCGGCACAATGGCGCAAGATTGAGGAGCTGGAGAGGCTGCTCAAAAATCTCCTCGAAGACGTGCAAAACATCATCCCCGGTCGCGATGGACCAGAGCCGCCGCCCCCGCATTATTGAGCGCGATGGAGGCAGAGATGGCAGGCAAGGCGCATTGGGAAGAGGTCTATAAGCAAAAACGCCCTGACGAGGTGAGCTGGTTTCTGGAAACCGCTACACTGTCGCTCAACCTCATTGGTGAGCTTGGCCTCAAAGCGGATGATGGGGTGATTGATATTGGCGGCGGCGTCTCGCCTCTTGTCGATGGCCTGCTTGATGCCGGGTTTCACGACATCAGCATTCTTGACCTTTCGGGTGCAGCACTCAAGGTCGCACAAGACAGGCTCCGCGCAAAAGCTGAGCGTGTCAGCTGGATCGAGGCCGACATTACGCAGGTGGAGCTTGCCCCGTCCCGCTATCAGCTTTGGCATGATCGGGCGGTCTTTCACTTCATGACGACACAAGACCAGCGCGAGGCCTATAAGCGCAATCTTGTCAGAGCGCTCCGCCCCGCTGGTTACGCCATCATCGCGACATTTGCAGAAGATGGGCCGGAAAAATGCAGCGGCCTTTCGGTGCAGCGCTACAGCACCGAGACCTTGTCAGCCGAGTTGGGCGCGTCCTTCTCATTGCTGAAGAGCTGCCGCGAGACGCATCGCACACCTTGGGGAAGCGAGCAGCAATTCATCTATTGTGTCTTCAAGAGAAGCTGATCACTCCACCGTCACGCTCTTTGCCAGATTGCGTGGCTGGTCCACATCCTTGCCCATATGGACTGCGGTGTAATAGGCGATCTGCTGCACCGGTACGGCATAGACGATAGGCGCGAACTCCGCTTCCATTTCCGGCATTGCGAGCACAGATTGAAAGTCGATGGAGCTTTCATGTTGGGCACGCTGATCGGCTACAAGAATGATACGCCCGCCGCGCGCAGCGACTTCCTGCATGTTAGAAACCGTCTTTTCAAAAACCGGATCATGCGGCGCGATGACGATGACGGGCATGGTCTCGTCAATGAGGGCGATCGGACCATGCTTCAACTCACCAGCCGCATAGCCTTCTGCGTGAATATAGGAGATTTCCTTGAGCTTCAGCGCGCCTTCCAGCGCAAGCGGATAGCTGGTACCGCGGCCCAGATATAAAACATCGCGCGCCTTGCTCAGATAGTGGGCAAGTTGTTCAGCCTGTGGCTCACGCTTCAAGGCCTCCGCCATCAGGCCCGGCACATTGATGAGCGCGCCCACCAAGTCAGCTTCACGCGCGCGATCAATGAAGCCGCGTTCCCGCCCGAAAGCAACGGCAAGCGCTGCAAGGACCGAAAGCTGGCATGTGAAAGCCTTGGTGGAGGCCACACCGATTTCAGGCCCGGCCAAAGTGGGGGCCACCACATCGCTCTCACGCGCAATGGTCGAAGTCGGAACATTCACGACGCTGAGCACGGTTAGGCCATTTTCACGCGCATAACGCAGCGAAGCCAGCGTATCGGCTGTTTCGCCTGATTGCGAAATCACCACCATCAGGCCGCCCTTTTGCAGCGGCGCTTCGCGGTAACGAAATTCAGAAGCAACATCAATTTCAACTGGCAAGCGGGCAAAACGCTCGAACCAATATTTAGCGACGAGACCCGCATAATAGGCAGTCCCGCAAGCGGTGATGGTGATGCTGCTGAGCTGCTTCGGATCGAAAGGCAGCGCAAAGGGCAAACGAACAGCGCCCGCTGACATATCGAGATAATGCGCGAGCGTGCGGCCCACGACCTCAGGCTGCTCGTGAATTTCTTTCGCCATGAAGTGGCGATGATTGCCCTTGTCGATCAGATAGGCTGATGCATTGCTCTTCTGGCGGGCGCGATGGACTTGCTGGCCAGTAACATCGCGAAACTCCGCACCCTTGCGTGTCAGGATCACCCAATCGCCATCTTCGAGATAGGTGATGCTATCGGTGAAGGGAGCGAGCGCCAGCGCATCCGACCCCAGATATATTTCGCCATCGCCATAACCGACAGCGAGTGGTGCGCCCTGACGCGCACCAATCAGAAGATCATCTTCACCCTCGAAGAGAAAAGCGAGTGCGAATGCACCGCGCAGACGCGGCAGCGCCGCCGCCACCGCCTCACGTGGAGCCTTGCCCTGCCGCAACTCTTCGGTAACGAGATGGGCAACAACTTCCGTATCCGTCTCGGTTGCGAAAACGTGACCCTTTTTTGTCAGCTCTTCGCGCAGCTCGCGGAAATTTTCGATGATGCCATTATGCACCACGGCCAGCCGGTCGCTGGCATGGGGATGGGCGTTGTTTTCAGTCGGCTTGCCATGCGTGGCCCAGCGCGTGTGACCAATGCCGGAATGACCTGTGAGCGGCTCCTCGCGCAAACGCGCATCGAGATTGCGCAACTTGCCCTCAGCGCGACGGCGCGTCAGATGGCCCTTCTCCAGCGTAGCGACACCCGCAGAGTCATAGCCACGATATTCAAGACGCTTCAGCGCCTCGACGATCTGGCCCGCGACCGGCTCGCGTCCGAGAATGCCAACAATGCCGCACATCTTCATCTCCTGGGCGAGGCTCTAGCCCCACATCAATTGATCACGCGCTTGATGTCATCATCAAGGCCGCTTTTTGGGCTTGCCCTCATGGGACTTGCGGAAGGTCTTGGCCCAGTCGGCTTTTTCCATCTGCCGCCCGCGCGCGACAGCCAAAGCATCGGGCGCAACATCTTTGGTGATGACAGAGCCAGAACCCACATAAGCGCCATCGCCAATCGTCACCGGCGCAACAAGTGCCGAGTTTGAGCCGATAAAGGCCCCTGCACCAATGGTTGTGCGGAATTTGTCGAAGCCATCATAGTTGCAGGTGATGGTGCCAGCCCCAATATTGGCGCGCGCACCGATACTGGCATCCCCCAGATAAGTGAGATGACTGACGGCTGCACCTTCCCCAATCTCCGCCGATTTGATTTCGACGAAATTACCAATCTTCGCGCCCTTGCCAATTCTGGCGCCCGGACGCAGACGCGCGAAAGGGCCCACAGAAGCGCCAGACTCCACCTCAGCGCCAAGCAAATGAGAATAGGCATGGATGACAGCCCCATCCCCGACGCGCACGCCAGGTCCAAACACGACGCCAGGCTCCACCACAACATCGCGGCCCAGCTGCGTGTCATACGAGAAAAAAATGGTCTGCGGCGCAATCAGCGTGGCGCCTTCCCGCATCGCATGTTCACGCAAGCGGGCCTGCAAGGCTGCTTCAGCTGCGGCCAGTTGCACGCGGTCATTGACGCCCATCACCTCATCTTCGGGCGCCAGAACAACAACGGCACGAGAGCCCGCCTCCCGCGCAACCGCGACGATGTCAGTGAGGTAAAATTCTTTCTGTGCATTCGTGTTACCAATGCGCTTCAACCAGCCAAGCGCGTCACGACCGCGCACGGCCATCAGGCCGGCATTGCAAAGCGTCACCTTGTGTTCGTCTTCGCTGGCATCCTTGTGCTCGCGGATAGCGAAGAGATCCTCCCCGCGTTTCAGCAAGCGGCCATAACCAGTCGGATCGCGCGCTTCAAAGCCAAGCACGGCGACGCCAGCACCCGACTTCAGCGCATCGAGCAAAGCCGCATAAGTTTGCGGACGCACAAGCGGCGTATCCGCAAAGACGATGAGCAGATCTTCGCAGCCGGCTTCGAGCGCGGCGCTTGCTGCAAGAACGGCATGGGCCGTGCCGAGGCGCTGGCTCTGTACAAAAACCTGTACGGCAGGCACGGCACGCTTTGCTTCCGCGCTCACATCATCGCGATCAGGCCCCACGACAACGGCCACGCGCTCGGCCCCCGCCCCCGTCACTCCGGCCAGAACATGGGCCAGCATGGAACGTCCCGCCACCTCATGCAGAACCTTGGGACGAGCCGATTTCATGCGCGTGCCTTCGCCAGCGGCGAGCACCAGCGCAAGGCAGCCGGGCCGGGGGGGAATGGGGGTCGCTGTCATGCTGTCGCTTTTCCAAAGCCTTCACTGGGGGTGGTGTAGCCGAAGGAGCCCGGCGCGTCAGCAAAAACGCGCAGTAACCACGCCCCAAAATGGCCCTCCCTCAGCCTTCTTTTTCGGTATATGAAAAAGCAGCTGGCCACCCGCCCTTCCGCGGGGCCTTTTTGTGCGGACTGTTGATGTTCGAGCGTCGTGCGTTGCTGAAAGTGGGTCTGGCGAGCATGTCTGGCATGCTGGCTCTGCCCTCCATTGCCCAGACCCCCACGCTCGCCCCGGCTCGCCCGGACGCCAGAGGCACCTTCGACCCCCAAATGGTGGTCGATCTAGCCCGGACTTTGTCAAAGCGCCCCTATAAGGCACCGGCTGCTGATCTGCCCGATTGGCTCAATGGCCTGAATTTCGAGCAATATAGCGGGATCAAAGCGCGCCCCGAAACGATCCTGTGGGCCAGCGACAATCTGGGCTATGCGATTGAACCGCTGCATCGCGGCTCGGTCTTCGCCCAGCCCATGGAAATCAATGTGGTGGAGAATGGCGTCGCCCGCCGCCTCGCCTATCATCCCGTCGATTTCACTTTCGGTTCGGTCAAGGCGCCACCGGATGCCAAGGATATAGGCTTCTCCGGCTTCCGTATCTTGCGCCAGCGCGAAGGACAAAATCCCGGCGATGTCGGCGTGATGCAGGGGGCTACCTTCTTCCGCGCCATCGCAAGCGGTCAGGTCTATGGCGTCTCCGCGCGCGGGCTTTCCATTCGCACGGCGGATCCGCGTGGTGAAGAATTCCCGGCCTTCCGCGCTGTGTGGATCGAGCGCCCGACGCTGGCGCATAATTCTCTCACCATTCATGCCCTGCTGGATAGCGAGAGTGTGACAGGAGCCTATCGGTTCACTTTCCGCGCGGGGGAAGCGACGATCATCGACACGGAATGTACTTTGTTTGCCCGCGTCAATCTTGACCATATCGGCATTGCGACCATGAGCGCCACGCATGTCGCAGGCACACTGGATCGCCGCCGCAATGATGATGTGCGGCCCGGCATCTATGATGTCGCTGGTTTGCAGATGTTGAATGGCAAGGATGAGTGGCTGTGGCGCCCGGTCTCCAACCGCGACACATTACAGATCTCCGCCTTTGTTGATGCCAATCCGAAAGGCTTTGGCTTTCTCCAGCGTGACCGTGAATTCGGCCGCTTCCTTGATGATGATAACCGCTGGGAACGTCGGCCCTCTTTGTGGATTGAGCCGATTGGCGACTGGGGTGAAGGCACAGTCTCGCTGGTTGAGATCCCCTCTGAGTCCGAAGTAAACCAGAATATCATTTCCTATTGGCGGCCCCGCGCTGCCATCGCAGCGGGAAGTGAGGCAAGCTTTGCCTATCGGCAATTTTGGTGCTGGGCTCCCCCGGATCGCCCGCATGGCCCCATTGTTGCACTTTCGCGCGGCGGTCGCCCGCCAGGCACCCCCGCCAACACGCGCCGTCGCCGCTTCATGATTGATTTCTTCGGTGACTCCATTGCCGATCAACAGCGCGTGGCCGAAATGAGTCCGCAGGTCCATACCTCGGCCGGAAACGTTTCGAATGTGCGCAGCATGATCAATCGCGAGCGCAAGACCTATCGCGTGATGTTTGATCTCGATCCCGGTGCGGAACCAATCACCGAAGTGCGCGTGCAACTGGATGCACATGGCAAACCGGTGAGCGAAAGCTGGATTTATAGATGGACGCCGTAGAAACGACCGCAGCGGTTGAACAGGAACTCACCGCGCAAGGCTCCATGCCGCCGCCTGCTCCGCTGGCGATGCCTGTGCAAAAGCTCAAGCGCTATGACAAGAGCCTCAAGCACAAGGCACTTGCACCGCAGCTGTGGCGCACCCCCCTGTTTGCACGGCTCTTTGTCTTTGGTGGCGCGCTGTTGCTGACCATTTATGGCGCTGTCGAAATGTATGGCGTCATTAATGTGGGGCCGATTACCGTGCTCAAATGGGCGCTGCTGGTCCTCTTCATCGCCAATTTTTCCTGGATCGCTGTGGCTTTCACCAGCGGACTTCTGGGTTTCCTATGGCTATGCACCCAACGAAAGCCACCCGCACATGACACGCCACTGACATCGCGCACCGCGATTGTCATGCCAATCTACAATGAAGCTCCTTCGCGGGTCTTTGCCTCTCTGCAAGCCATCTATGAGCAGATTGAGGCAAGCGGACGCGGCGCCCATTTTGACTGGTTCTTCCTGTCGGATACCACCAATCCCGATATCTGGATTGCGGAGGAACGCGCCTTCATCGCCATGCGCGAGCGGCTCGGTGTGCAAGCACGCGTCTATTATCGCCACCGCACAAAGAACATTGCCCGCAAGGCCGGCAATATCGCAGATTTTGTGATGACCTGGGGTGGCGCCTACGACCACATGGTCGTGCTCGACGCTGACAGTCTGATGACAGCAGAGGCAATCCTGTCGCTCACCGTCGCGATGGAGGCCGACCCTGATGCAGGCATCATCCAGACCTTGCCGCTCATCATCAACCGCAACACGCTCTTTGCGCGCCAACAGCAATTTGCCGCCAAGATCTATGGCCCCGTCATCGCCTCCGGCCTTGCTTTGTGGTCTGGTCGCGACGGCAATTATTGGGGCCATAATGCCATCATTCGCACACGCGCTTTTGCAGAACATTGCGGCCTGCCTGATCTGCGCGGACGCCCCCCCTTTGGCGGGCACATTCTAAGCCATGACTTTGTCGAAGCAGCCCTGATGCGCCGTGCAGGCTATGCCGTCTATATGCTGCCGACGGTTGGGGGCAGCTTTGAAGAAAGTCCGCCATCCCTGATCGATCTTGCCACGCGCGACCGACGCTGGTGTCAGGGTAATTTGCAACACATCCGCGTCATTGGTGCAGCCGGTCTGAAGCTTGCCACACGCCAGCACTTCGCCACCGGCATCATGAGCTATCTCACCTCGCCCTTGTGGATGGCGCAACTGATTGTCGGTATCGTGCTGGTCCTGCAGTCTGCCTATATTCGTCCGGAATATTTCACGCAGGAATTCACGCTCTTTCCCGCATGGCCGCGCTTTGATGCGCAGCGCGCACTGGAATTGTTTGGCATTACGATGCTGGTGCTCTTGATGCCGAAATTTTTCGGCCTCTTGCTGGCCCTTTTCAATTCAAGCCTGCGTCAGGCGAGTGGCGGGGGCTTGCGCCTCACCCTCTCTTCGCTCCTTGAAATCATTCTGTCAGCGCTCTTTGCGCCCATCATGATGGTCATCCAGACGGGCGCTGTCATGCAGATCATCTTTGGCCGGGACACGGGATGGAATCCGCAGCGCCGCGATGATGGCTCAATCCCCTTCTCCAGCATTGTGCGGCGTCATCGCTCACATGTGGGCTTGGGTGTCGTTACGCTGATTGCCGGCCTGATCATCTCGCCCTCGCTTGTGGCCTGGATGTCACCCACCATTGCCGGCCTGATCCTTGCTGTGCCGCTATCCTGGGCCAGTGGCCAGTTGGCCTTGGGTCTCATGCTGAAACGCACCGGCCTTTTACTAACGCCTGAAGAAACCAACCCGCCCGCCGTTGCAACCCGCGCCAATGCACTTGCCGCAGAACTTGCCAGCACACTGCAAGATGAGGAAGATGCCATCATTGCCATCCACCGCGATGAAAGACTGCGCATGGTGCATGAAGCACTTCTGCCGCCGCCCCCGCCCCATATTCGCGGCGTGATTGATCCTGATCGCGCTGTCGCTGAGGCAAAGCTCGTGGACGCAGATAGTGCGGCGGAAGTTGCGCGCTGGCTCAAGCCCAAAGAGCGCAATGTCGTGCTACATGATCGTGCCCTGATTGCGCTCCTCGCGCGCCTTCCTGCAACAGGACCGGCGCGCGAGGCGTGAGGCTTCATCAATAGCTCTGGGTATCAATGATCCCCGCTGAGGTCACCACGACCCATTCTCGGCCGCGGCGTTCGATCGCGCGGACGCGGCCAGCGCCGGGCAGATAATCGCCCACCATCACCTGACGCACGCCATTTGCCGTTTCAACAAGCGCAGTGCCACCAACGACGCGTCGCAAGACGAAGCCGTTGGGCGGAATGCGTGCGCGAACGGGCTCGGCACGGGGGGGCTCCGTACGCGGTGTCTCAACCTGAGCGACAGGGCGAGCCTGTGCTGCACTCTCCAACTGATCAAGCCGGCGCGTAATCGGCGTCAGATCTGTTTGGGGCTGGTTGGCGATCCGGATTGCCAGTTGAGCACTTGCCACTTGCGCCTCCGCGCGATTGGCTTCAACCACACTGCGCATGGATGCCAATGCCGTCTTGAGCCCCGCAATTTCCTGCGTCTGCGCATTGAGACGGGTGGTGAATTGCTCGACATGTTCAAGCCGCGTCGTCACTGCATTCAAGGCATCGACGATTTCTCGTGTATGAGGTGCTGGTGCAAAGCTATGCGCACCAATGATCCAGCCCGCACCAATGGCCACGAAAAGCCCAGCAGCCTTGTAGCCATGCTCTTCCAGTGTTCGCCGCCAGCGCGGTTCAGGCGCGGGCTTGAATTTCAAGCTGCGGATGATGGTGGATTTTTCTTCCGGGGTGACAACAGCTGCTGCCTCCACCTTCAGGCCCTCAATCTTCACAGATTGGATATGGGCCGTTTGGGCGCCTTCGCTTTTGGCCTCGCTCTCGGCCTCGCTTTTGGCCTCGCTTTGGGCAGCTGGCTTGATGTCTTCAGGGGCGACAGAGGCAGGCTCTTCGACCTTATTGTCATTTGCTTGTGAGACTACGGGCGATGCGGTCTCGTCTTTTGCTTCCGGGGTTTTCGTTTCTGCTGCTATTTTGCTGTCTTCGGTCTTTGCGACGTCAGTGGTGTTTTCGTTTTCCTTACCGGGGACTGGAGCGTCCATGTTTCAAGCTCTCAAGCTAGCGGTGCATTCTCCGCTTCTTGTTCTGAGCTGTCATGGTTAATTGAGTCTTAATCCGCTGTATCAAACTGGATCATTTTGAAGGTGCGATATGATCACGCGCCCATAATTGCGGAAAAAGACGTATCCAAACCACGGTTGCCACCACAGCAGACACCCCGCCTACGACAACTGTAGGCACTGCACCGATGAAGTGAGCGAGTGCTCCCGACTCAAACTCACCCAGATTGTTGGATGTGCCAGTCAAAATCGTATGAACCGCAATCACGCGCCCGCGCATCTCATCGGGTGTTTCCAGTTGGATGATAGATTGGCGGATGACAACACTCACTACATCGGCGCTGCCAATCACCATCAAAAACACCATGGCAACATACATGTTGGTCGAGAGACCAAAGCCGATCGTTGCCAGACCATAAATGCCTACACTTGCAAAAAGCAGTTTGCCCACGCGCCGCGAGAGCGGGAAATGCGCAAGCGCCACACCTGCAATAATGGCACCAATGGCAGGCATGGCGCGCAGCAAACCCAGACCCGTTGAATCAGTGTGAAAGACTTCACTGGCAAAGACCGGGAGCAATGCTGTCGCCCCACCCATCAACACAGCGATGAGATCGAGCGTCAACGAACCCAATATCACCGGGCGCGTGCCAATAAAGCGATAGCCCGCAAGCAACATGGCCCATGTCACCGGCGGCTTGCCTCCGACACGCGGCGCAGGTGCACTGATGCAAAGAGCACACAGAGCAGCGACCGCAAAACAGATCAGCGCCACGGTGAATGGCACCATGACGCCCAGCGGATAAAGCAGGCCGCCAATCGCAGGTCCTATCACATTGGCTGTCTGATTAATCGAATTGGTCCAGGCCGTCGCAGCCGGATATTCAGCTGATGGAACGGTTGAGACGACCAACGCCTGACCCGCCGGATTGGCGAAAGACCGCACCGTCCCAATGCCGATGATGACGAGATAGATGGGCCAGATCAGACCTTGCCACGCCAACACACAAAGAGCAGCAGCACATAGAGCCGTGAGGCCATAGCCGATGGAAAAGATCTTCTTGCGATCATACCGATCCGCCACCGCCCCTGTCACAAGCGACAAGGGCACGCTGGGCAGGAACATCGCCAAACCAATAAAGCCGAGGGCCAATGGATCTCGCGTGCGTTCATAGATGAACCACGCCACGGCAATGGTCTGGATCTGGAGCGCCATGCCCCACAAAAACCGCGCCGTCGAGTAATAGCGAAAATCACGATGGCGGAAGATGGCAAGGCCACGGGCATTATCACTCATCATCACCCGCCCAGATAGGCTGCAATCACATCTGGATTGTCTGCCACCTCATTTGCTGGTCCTGACAGGCTGATGCGCCCTGACTGGAGCACATAGGCATGATCTGCCACATCAAGGGCTGCGCGTGCATTTTGCTCGACGAGCAGAATGGTGCGGCCTTCCTGCTTCAGACTCGTGATGATGCGGAAGATGTCGTCCACGATAAGTGGTGCAAGCCCCATGGATGGCTCATCCAGCAACAGCAATTTGGGATCCGCCATCAGGGCACGACCGATGGCGAGCATTTGTTGTTCACCGCCCGACAACAACCCTGCAGGCTGCGATAGCCGCTCAGCCAGACGTGGAAACCGGGCAAGGACACTTTGACGACGGCGCTCTTCTTCGCGCGCATCATTCAACAACCATGCCCCCATGCGCAAATTTTCCGCAATGGTCAGATTGGCAAAGACCTGACGGCCTTCAGGCACCTGCACAATGCCCAGATGGGCAACCCTGTGAGCGGGGAGCCGCGTGATTTCCTGCCCATCGAAGCGTACAGAGCCGCGTCTTGCTTCAAGCAGGCCGGAAAGACCCCGCAACAAAGTTGTCTTGCCCGCGCCATTGGCACCGATCAGTGAGACGACGCAGCCGCGATGCACTTCAAGCGAGATGCCTTTCACAGCTTCCGTGCTGCGGCCATAGCCCAAGGCAAGATCGCGCACTTCCAGAAGCAGCTCGCTCATCGACCCGCCTCCAGGCTTTGCGCCACTTTCGCACCCAGATAGGCTTCAACAACACGCGGATCAGCGCGTACTTCGGCGGGCGTGCCTTCGGCGATCTTGCGACCGAAATTCAAGACTGTGATACGGTCGCACAAGCGCATGACGAAATGCATGTCATGCTCGACAAGCAAGATTGTATAGCCCTGCTCTTTCAGCTTTTCGAGCAAGCTCTCCAGCTCATGTGTTTCAGAGGGGTTCATGCCTGCAGCAGGCTCGTCCAGCAGCAGCAAACGGGGCTCAAGCGCCAATGCACGCGCGACCTCCAGACGGCGCTGGTCGCCATAGGGCAGATCACCGGAGCGACGATTGGCTTCATCCGCAAGGCCGACAAATTCGAGCAGCTCCCAAGCGCGCTTCACAGCGCTGCGCTCCGCCATGTGGAAGCCGGCAACGCGCATCAATGCGCTGGCAAGACCCGTGCGCAAATGCACATGCATCCCCGTCATCACTGTCTCAAGCGCGGTCATTTCAGCGAACATGCGAATATTCTGGAAGGTGCGGGCCAAGCGCAGCTCAGCGCGCTTCCAGCTTGGCAGCGTATCAATACGCGTGCCTTCGAGCTTGATCTCGCCACTTGTCGGCGTCACAAGGCCAGACACGAGATTGAAGAGGGTCGTCTTGCCCGCCCCATTGGGGCCGATAAGCCCATGCACCCGGCCCGGCTCGACTGCGAAAGACACATCATCCACTGCAGCAAGACCACCAAAACGCACGGTGAGTTGATGCACTTCAAGACGCGGGCCAGTCATGGCGACCTCCGCGTGGAAGCGCCTGAGCGCCCCATGCGCCATGTTAGCAAACCACGGGGCATGAAGATGACGACAAGCACGATGATGGAGCCGCTGACGAGGCCGCGATAATTAGCGAGCGAGCGTAACACTTCGGGCAGGAGGGTCAGGATGAAAGCGCCAAGGACCGGCGCAAAGGGCGAACCGATGCCGCCAAGCAAAGCGAAAGACAGGATCGTTACCGCAGCATCAAAGCCATAATCATTGGGCGAGATGAAAGATGAGACATGTGCGCTCAAACCGCCTGCAAGGCCTGCGAGCATGGCCGAGACCACAAGCGCACCGAGCTTATAGGCTGGCAGATTGATGCCAAGCGCTCCAGCAGCCAATTCATCTTCACGCATGGCTTCCATCGCACGCCCAATCTTCGAGCGGGTCACGAATGTGAAGATGATCAGCGCCAGTGCGAGACTGCCATAAATGGAAATGAGGCCACCCTTGTTTGGAATGCCCGATAGGCCAAGCGCGCCTCCTGTCAGTTCTGAATTGACGAAGGCCAGACGCTGCACTTCGCCCAGACCAATCGTCGCCAAGGCAAGATAAACGCCCGACAGGCGCAGAGTTGGCGAACCGATGATGAGCGCTGCTGCGGCAGGAACAAGCATCGAGGCCAACAACACGACGGGGAAAGGCAAGCCCAGCTTCAAGGTCATCAGCGCCGACACATAGGCCCCAAGCCCCATGAAAGCCGCCTGGCCCAAGGATAGCTGACCAACGGCCAGAACCACATACATGCTCAGCCCCAACAGCCCGTGAATGCCGAGCGAATAGACAAGGTTCTGATAGGTGAAGAGGAAGTCGTCGAACCATTCCAGCATGGTCAGGCTCGCTTGATCGCCATGCGGCCGAACAGGCCGGACGGTTTGATCCACAAAGTCAGCACGAGAATGATGAAGCCGACCGCATCTTTCCAGCCTGACGCGATATAGCCTGCCGTCAATGTCTCCAACATGCCAATCAGCAAGCCGCCGATCAGCGCGCCGCGAATATCACCAAGCCCCCCCAAGATGATGACGGCAAAACCTTTGAGCATCATCACCTCGCCCATATAGGGCTGGATGGCATTGTAATTGAGGCCGAGCAAGACACCCGATGCACCCGCCACACTGCCGCAGATGAACGACACCAACATGACAAGCGCGCCTGCATTGACGCCCATCAGGCCAGCTATATCGGGTTTCTCTGCCATAGCCCGCAGGCCAAGACCCAGGCGCGTGCCATTCATCACCCATAATAACAGGCTGACCATGACCACAACCGCGCCGAGGATCAGCATTTGGGTCATGGTGATGCGGATGCCGAGAAACTCATAAGCCGATGCATCAACCACGCCGATCGGGAAACGCCTGATATCCGTGCTGAAGAGGAGATTGGCGAGCGAGTAGAGAAACAAGGTCGCGCCCAAAGTCACCATCAGCGACGCAAGTTCTGGCGCCTTGGCGCGCCGCAAGGGCGTTAGCAAAACAGCATCCATCGCAATGGCCACAAGCCCTGTCACGATGGCGGCGAAGGGCAAGGCAAGCCAGATCGACATGCCTGCCTGCGTTGAGAAGAGGGCGACAAAAGCCCCCACGGACAGGTAAAAGCCATAGGTCAGATTGACGACGCCCAAGACGCCAAACATCAGCGTAAAGCCGAGCGCAAAGAGCGCATAGGTTGCGCCAACCACAAGGCCGTTGGTGAGCTGCTGGGCGAGCATCAAAGCCTCAAAAGAAAAGTGCGCCGCCTCTCAGCGGCGCGCAATGGGCTATTTGAAGATCTGGAACTTGCCGTCCCTCATCTCGATTACAACGACACCTGATGTATCGGCTGGGTCGCGATCAGGCGTGAAAGAGAAGGGACCCATCACCCCGTTATGCGTCACCTTGCCGAGCGCATCGCGGATCTTTTGCGGATTGGGCGCACCCGCAGCCGTGATCGCCTTGGCGACGATGAAGAGCGTGTCATAGGCCTGCGCCGCGAACTGGTCGGGCGCCATATTATACTTCGCCTGATAGCGCGCGACGAAAGACTTGTTTGCCTCGTCCGGCTTGTCGATAAACCAGGGCGAACCCACAAGCGTGCCATTGGCTGCCGCACCTGCAACCTGCGGCACTTGCGGCGAGTTGAGGCCGTTGCCGCCAATCACGCGTACGCTGTCAGGAATGCCGAGCTGCTTCTTGGCAAGCAGAATGCCGGCACCCGCTTCAACCAGGGCCGAGACAACAATGGCATCAGGATTGAGAGCCTTGATCTTGGTGAGCTGAGCGGAAAAATCCGTGTCCTTGCTACCAAAGGTTTCGGTCGCGACCGTCTCAAGTCCAAGCTTCTCAATCGCGGCCTTCATCACGTCATAGGCGGATTTGGTGAAGGCATCATCGTGACCATACATGACGGCGACACGCTTCACGCCGAGCTTTTCTTTAGCCGTACGCAAAGTCACGGGGACGACATCAGCCTCCGGCAGCGAGGTGCGGAAGACATAAGGACCAATAGCGGTGATGCCATTGGCCGTGGTCGAAGTGCCGATGATCGGAATCTTGCGCTCAACGGCAATCGGACCCACGGCGAACATTTCATTCGACAGCGTGGGGCCAAGAATGAGCGGCACCTTGCGCGCTCCGATGAGCTGGCGCGCAGCGTTCAAGGCCTGATCCTTGTTGCCCGCAGAATCTTCATAAGCAATGGCGAGAGGACGCCCCAGCACACCACCCGCCTTGTTCACCTCTTCCAGCGCGAGGTCGAAACCATTCTTGATGGCGATGCCATATTTGTTGTTGGGGCCGGTCAGGATTTCAATGGCACCAATCGTAATGGGCGTCTGGGCAGTGGCGGCACCAGCGTAAAGAAGGGCGGCTGCGGAGGCAGCAAGAGCAAAGCGACGTGTAATCATCAAGACCTCCCCGGGTCACCCGGCGCGCAAGCGCCGGGGATTCAATGAATGTCCTTTGTAACCTAAGCCGCAGCCCTTGAGCAATCGAGGCTAAGCCCTTGCCTCTCAACGCCGCTGCTGTTGCTGCGCCTTCTTGAGTGCTTCAGCCAAAGCACCACCCAGCGCGCCCATGCCTCCTCCACCATTGGTTTGCGGGCGGTTCTGGTTGGCGAGATGGCGCTGTGTCTGCGTTGGCGTGGCGGAGCGGTCTGCCCCCTTGGGCGCGGCTTTGCCGGGCTCGTCTGACATGCGCATGGTGAGCGAGATGCGTTTGCGCGGCTTGTCCACTTCCAGCACTTTCACCTTCACGATGTCACCGGGTTTGGCAGCCTCGCGCGGGTCTTTGATGAAAGTGTTGGACATGGCGGAAATATGCACCAAACCATCTTGATGCACGCCAATGTCAACGAAGGCGCCAAAGGCCGCGACATTGGTGACAACACCTTCGAGGATCATGCCGGGGCGCAGATCATCAAGCGTCTCAACCCCGTCCTTGAACTCCGCCGTCTTGAAAGCGGGGCGCGGGTCGCGGCCGGGCTTTTCCAGCTCTTTCAAAATATCCGTTACGGTCGGCAGACCGAAGCGCTCATCGGTGAATGTCTTCGCATCGAGTTTGCGCAACTCGCCGCTATTGCCGATGAGCACTTTGATGTCACTCTTGGTGGCTTCGAGAATGCGACGCACGACCGGATAGGCTTCAGGATGCACGCCTGATGAATCGAGCGGATCTTCGCCACCGGGAATACGCAAGAAGCCTGCGCATTGTTCAAAGGCCTTCGGCCCCAGACGCGGCACTTCTTTCAGGGCGCTACGCCGCGTGAAGGGACCATTGGCATTGCGATGGGCCACAATGCTTTGTGCAAGCCCCTCGCCCACACCCGACACGCGCGCGAGCAGGGGCGCAGAGGCCGTGTTCACATCAACACCGACGGCATTCACGCAATCTTCCACCACAGCATCGAGCGAGCGCGAGAGTTTCCCCTCGGCAAGATCATGCTGATATTGGCCGACGCCGATCGACTTGGGATCAATCTTCACAAGCTCCGCCAGCGGGTCTTGCAAGCGACGCGCAATGGAGACTGCACCGCGCAGCGATACATCAAGCTCAGGCAACTCAGCCGAAGCATAAGCAGAGGCCGAATAGACCGATGCACCCGCTTCAGACACCACGATCTTGGTGAGCTTCATTTCCGGGTTCTTCTGGATCAGCTCACCCGCGAGCTTGTCCGTCTCGCGCGAGGCCGTGCCATTGCCAATCGCGATCAGCTCCACCTTATGCACACGTGCAAGGCGGGCGAGTTCGCTGATAGCATCATCCCAACGGCGCTGCGGCTCGTGCGGATAGATGACGGAGGTAGCAACGACCTTACCCGTTGCATCAACAACGGCCACTTTCACACCCGTGCGGAAGCCGGGATCAAGCCCCATGGTTGCGCGTGCGCCTGCGGGTGCGGCCAGCAACAAATCACGCAAGTTGGACGCAAAGACCTTCACGGCTTCTTCTTCCGCCAGTTGCCAAAGGCGCATTCGCAAATCAACCGCCAGATGCACCATCAAGCGCGTACGCCAGGCCCATCGCACTGTGTCCATCAGCCATTTGTCGCCGGGCCGGCCTTTGTCTGTCACGCCGACTTGCAGCGCGATCTTGCGCTCGTAAGGACCGGGCTGACCGGGCGGTGTGGCAGCATCAGCAGCTTCTGGCTCAAGCTTGAGATCCAACACCTCTTCCTTCTCGCCGCGGAACATTGCGAGGATGCGATGCGAACGCAGCTTGGTGAAAGGATCAGACGAATTGAAATAGTCGGAGAATTTCGCCCCCTCCGTCTCCTTGCCTGCACGCACCGCTGAAACGAGGCGGCCATTCTGCCAATATTGCTCACGCAAGGCGCCAACAAGCTCGGCATTTTCCGAGAACCGCTCGACCAGAATGGCGCGCGCGCCATCCAGCGCATCCTGAACCGTCTTGATGCCTTTCTCCTCGTTGAGAAAAGCGCCGGCCTGTTCTTGCGGATCCTTGTCAGGTGAACCGATCAGCCCATCTGCCAGCGGGCCAAGGCCAGCTTCAATCGCAATTTGTGCCTTGCTGCGACGCTTGGGCTTAAAGGGAAGATAGATATCTTCGAGCCGCGCCTTGGTCTCGGCTTCCATGATGGTGCGCTCAAGCGCGGCATCAAGTTTGCCCTGCTCCTTGATCGACTCGAGAATCGCTTTGCGACGGTCTTCCAATTCGCGCAGATAGCGCAGGCGCTCTTCCAATGTGCGCAATTGCGCATCATCAAGCTGGCCAGTTGCTTCCTTGCGATAGCGGGCGATGAAGGGAACGGTTGAACCACCATCCAGCAATTCTACGGCGGCCGCCACCTGTCGCTCGGCCACATTCAATTCTTCAGCAATACGCAGATTGATGGACTTCATCACAGCTCTCGAATCGGACGCGCGCCCAAGGCGCGGGAGGCGTGATTTAGACCGCTGATTGCGGCAGGGTCAAAGCGGCCTGTGGACGGCCTCAAGATGCCTTAATCATGGGGATGTTCCATTGCGGCCACTATGGTGCGCAGCTTTGGCAGAAAGATGATAATGGCCAAAATGCTCACCACCGCAGCGGCACCAAAGGTGGCTCGAATGCCGATCAGATCGGCCGCCAGACCCGCTCCAAATGCACCCAAGGCAGGCAGTCCACGCCAGATCAGCGAATAAAGCCCCATCACACGGCCGCGCATCGAATCAGGCACCACGCTTTGGGTGAGGGTCTGCACACTGGTGGTGAGATTGTTGAGGAAGAAACCACAGAAAGCTGCACAGATCACGCCGATCCAGAGCTGGTCGGTCGCTACAAACGCCAGTGTGGCAACGCTGAACAAAAACATTCCGCCGACAGCGACAATAGTGAGCCCTTGCAAGCGCCCGCGCGCTGCAATCATGGCCGCGCTGATCAGCGCGCCAACGCCCGTTGCGGAGTTAAGCCAAGAGAGGCCCACCGCATCCGATCCATACACATCGCCTGCAAATGCGGGATACATGTCTTGCAAAGGGCGCAGCAAGACGCAGGCAAAAGTCAGCAGGATGAAGAGCGGAAAAATACCGCGATGCTGGCGCACATAAGAAAAGCCATCCGCCACATCCTGCATCAAGGCGCCACGCTGCCCCTTGCGCTCAACCGGGCGCAAGCGCGGGATCATATGAAGCGCGATGAGAAAGCCAAGCGACCCGACCGCATGAGCAAAGAAGGTGCCCCCCACGCCGACTGAGGGAATCATCAACCCCGCAAGTGCAGGCCCCACAAAGCGCGAAGCGTGAAACAGCGCAGAGTCAGCCCCAATGGCAGGGGCAAAATCTTCCCGCTCGACGACACCCACGAGAACAGAATGACGCGCGGCCTGATGGAAGGGATAAACAAACCCGGCAAAGAGAGCGAGACCAACGAGAATTTCGATGGTCATAATCCCGACCGCTTGCAGCACGGCCATGGCAAGCGCCTGCACGAAGAGCATTGCCTGAGACAGGCGCATCTGATGCAGCGGATTGTGGCGATCCGTGATGGCACCGGCAAAAGGCCCCATGAAAATCATGGGCGCCAAATCGGCTGCGGCGACGATGCCGAGCCACAAGGGAGAATGCGTCATCTCCCAGGCGAGCCAGCCCATGCCAACGCGCTGCATCCAGCTCGTGATGTAGCTCGGCACACCGCCACTGATCATGGTGGTGTAATTTCGGTTCGACCAGATTCGCAGAATGGGCTTGGCGCTCATGAGACCAGAATGCGCCAAAGCTCACGCGAAAGAAAGCTCAGAGATCATATTGCGGAAATGTACGGGTCGGCTCTGATCCAGTTCGGTTGAAAGCTGCAAGGGCCTTTGGCGTCTGATAATCGGGCGGCGTATGGGCACTTGTCCGGCGGCCCTGCCGCAACCCGCTGCGATGCCGATACCGCTCGACAAAGCGGTTGGTCGTTGGTTTTGCCAATTCGCGCGCGCATAGAAGATCAAGCGCAGTGACACCCGCCACAGAGACCATGGCCCCCAAAAGACGCTGACGCTTCTGGCTGCGTTCATCATAGCTGCCAGCCAATGTCGCCAGATCGAGCACATCTCCAGCCACACGCCCCCAAATCCACGGCGTAGGATCACGCCCCGCCAATATGCCGATCCCGGTGGCGATTTCGCGCATCCCATAACTGCGCATGGTGCTAGATTGGCCGCGCATTCCCAGCGCGCGCGTCATGGGCCTTGCGCCCAGCAATTCCGCCACGCCAAGACCAATACTGAACCAGCCCAGCATGTTGGAAAGGCCAATGGCCCTGCGCGTTTTCGGACCCTGTTTGCTGCTGCGTTTCATCGCTGCCTCACGGTGAGAGTACGACTTTCACACAACCATCCTGCTTGTCGCGGAAGGTGCGATAGAGTTCTGGCCCATCTTCCAGCATTGCGCGATGCGTGATCACGAAAGATGGATCAATCTCCCCCTCCTCGATGCGATAGAGCAAATCATCGCTCCAACGATTCACATGGGTCTGGCCCATGCGAAACGTCAGGCCCTTATTCATCGCAGCACCAAACGGTATCTTGTCGAGTAATCCGCCATAGACTCCGGGCACCGAAATCGTGCCCCCGGGGCGGCAGACGTAAATTGCTTCACGCAAGGCATGAGGGCGATCTGTCTCCAGCATCATGCTCTGCTTGGCACGATCGAGCATCGAGTCGAGATGGCCAGCTGGATTGGCTTCAAGCCCGACGCAATCAATGCATTTTTCTGGCCCCTTGCCCTTTGTGAGCTGGTTCAGACGTTCAATCACGCTTTCCGTACTGAAGTTGATGGTGATCGCGCCAGCTGCTTGCGCCATGGCAAGACGCTCTGGCACATCATCAATCGCTATGACCCGCTCCGCGCCAAGCAAAATCGCACTGCGAATGGCAAATTGTCCGACGGGACCACAGCCCCAGATGGCAACTGTATCCATGGGCTCGATGTCACATTGTACAGCAGCCTGCCAGCCTGTTGGAAATATATCCCCCAGAAACAGGACTTGCTCATCACTCAGCCCATTTGGAATTTTAATTGGCGCAACATCGGCAAAGGGCACACGCACATATTCCGCCTGCCCGCCAGCATAGCCTCCGGTCAAATGTGTATAGCCAAAGAGCCCGGCAGTTGTATGACCAAAGACTTTGGACGCCATGCCTGCATTGCGGTTGCTGCGCTCGCAGACGGAAAAGAAGCCACGCCTGCACTGTTCACACTCACCACAGCAAATGGTGAAAGGAACCACGACACGATCACCGATCTTAAGCTTGCGATTTTCCGAACCAACCTCGACCACCTCGCCCATGAATTCGTGGCCAATCACATCGCCGCTCTGCATCCCCGGCATAAAGCCATTGTAAAGATGCAAGTCGGAGCCACAAATGGCGCAGCTTGATACTTTGATGATGGCATCACGGGGATGTTCAATCTCAGGATCTTGAACCTGCTCGCAGCGAATATCGTGCTTGCCGTGCCAAACCAGAGCTTTCATCGTCGCCACTCCTGCTTCGAGAAAAAAGCAGAAGAGCTGCGACTTTGTTCCCTCTCAGCTGCGCGAGACGGGGATCACATCAACGCTTACGGTCAGACGTTGATTGCCAGATGCGAGAATGACCCCATCAATGGGCGAGACATCAGCATAGTCGCGACCGAGGCTGACGACGATATGGTCATCCCCCACTTGCAAAGCATTGGTCGGGTCAAGGTCAAGCCAGCCGAACTCACCACCGCACCAAAGGCTGACCCAGGCATGTGAGGCATCTGCTCCTTCAAGCCTGATCTGACCCGGCGCTGTGATGGTTCTAATATAGCCGCTGACATAGAGCGCCGGCAGGCCAAGGCCGCGCAGGCCCGCAATCACGATATGCGAGAAATCCTGACAGACCCCGCCGCGTGACGCGAAAGCCTCATGAAGCGGTGTTGTCACCACCGTTGCCGCGGGGTCATATCTGAAATCGGTTTGAATGCGCTGCATCAGCTCAATCGCAGCTTCCAGTACAGGCCGACCCGATGGAAAGCTTTGCGCTGCATAATCCGTGACCGGCGCGTGCAATGGCACGAGGCGACTGGGATAGAGGCCCAGCACGGGAGAAGATGAACCGAGATCGGTCGAAGCAAGGGCATCACGCCTGATCTGTTCCCATGCAGGGGTCAATGCGGCAGCAGGATGGGGCGCCCGCTCCACATCCACGCGCGCCAGCGCCGCCACGCGCAATTCCTGATGGGGATTGGCGAGCCGAACAGTTGTGATGCGATTGCCGAAAAAATCGCGCCGCTCGCTCATGTCGGCGGGCGGTGGAGAAACATCAAGCCCGCTATCGAGAACGCGTTGCCCGCCCTGCTCGCGTGGTAAAAGACGCAGCGTGCAGCGCGCTGACGCCACCGGCGCATCATAATGGTAGGTCGTCACGTGGCGAATATCGTAAATCACGCCAGGCCCTCATCGCTATGAGCCTGCATGGCATGAGGACCCTGCAGGAAGTAGCGTCCTGCAATCTGGTCTGCGAGCGCCATCAAACGTTGCTCAAGACTCAAGATGGTCTGGTTGCCGAGATGATCTGCCTCTTCCGTCAAGAGATCGGAACGCAGACGGGTCACCTGACGGCGCGGCGTTTCCAGCATACCATCTTCCCGCAAGAGTGGCAGACCAGCAAGATGTTCATCAATGCGCGCCACCTGAAAAGCTACCGAACGCGGATTAAACGGATCAAGCACCACCATGTCGCGCACAGGTGCCAAGGCGAGGCCGGCCATATAGCGCGAGCGATAGGTGATCTGGCTGTCGATCAAGTCAAGCAACACGTCGAGATGTTCGCTCTGGGCGTCCTTGTCGGCAAATTGGCGCGCATAGCGGCAAGTATTGATGCCACGTTCGATACGCCGTCCCATGTCAAGGAAACTCCAGCCAGCGACGCGGTTCATATTTTCATTCACAAGGCCGGCAAGAGCCGCGATGGTGTGAAGAGCGGCTTCGGCGCGCTCCAGCGTTTCGGGTTCTGTCTCACCCCCAAAATCGGGGGACGTCAGGCGCGCTTCAAGTCGTCCCACAAGCTGCCACGCATCTTGCGAGAGGCGCTCACGAATGACGGAGGCTGCACGACGCGCCGCACGCGCAATGGACAAGGCGGAACCTGTCGCCTCTTCGCCGCGCAAGGCTGCGGCTGCAATGGCGCCGGGTGAGAGATCGGCTGCATCAGGCGGTGCAGCGCCCCAAGAGGTGAGCAGGCGTTGCAGACGCTCAATGGACTGGCGCGTACCGATGACAGGCGTATCAGCATCCATCACACGTCCACACAAGGCACGCACGATGCGCAAAGTGGCTTCGGCACGTTCGAGGTAACGGCCGAACCAGAAGAGATTATCTGCCGCACGACTTGGCAGGTTGCCAAGCAGGCGCACGATCTTCACATGATCCGCCGGGGGCAAAAGGGTCGAGACTTCGACGGGCCGCTCCGCAATCACCCACACATCGGCCGATTGCGCGCCCTCACCCATATTAATGGCATGGGCATCCGCCTCTTCGCCAGAGACGCGACAGAAACCACCGGGCATCACGCGCCAACCATCCGGTGTTGCGGCTGCATAGACACGCAGGGAAAAGGGACGCGGCACGAGTTTGCCCTCTTGCCAGACTGGGGTTGTCGAAAGCTTCACCGCTTCCTGACCCACATAGTCCATGCCGCGTTCGCCCAGACATTTCATCAGATCGGCGCGCGACGCAGCTGCGAGTGATGAGCCCGACACCGCATGTGTTTCGCCAAAACCGGGCAACGTATTGCTGAAAGCGCCTGCGATGGTCAGCGCATCGAATTGCTGCAGAACCTTGTCACGCTCGGCCTCCTGCCCACACCACCATGTCGCAATATTGGGCAAGCGTAACTCTTCGCCCAGCAAGCGGCGTGCAAGGGCTGGTATGAAGGCAAGCATGGCGCGTGATTCAACAAGGCCGGAGCCCGGCATATTGGCCATGGCTACATTGCCGCGCCGAATAGCCTCCAACATGCCCGGCACGCCGAGTTGTGAACCGGCATTGAGTTCCAGCGGGTCACACCAATCTGCGTCCACGCGACGCCAAATCACATCAGCCCGCTTCAGCCCTGCAATGGTGCGCACATGCAAGGAGCCATCGCTCATCACAAGGTCTTCGCCCTCAACCAGCAACAGGCCGAGATAGCGCGCCATATAGGCCTGTTCGAAATAGGTTTCGCTCCACGGGCCGGGGGTAAGCAGACAAATACGCGGTTCGCTGCGATTGGAGGCTGCCGTCAGGCCGCTGCGAAAATCGCGAAAGAAGGGCGCCAGACGCTCCACATTCATTTCGCGATAAAGTCCCGCAAAAGCACGCGACAGGACGAGACGATTCTCAAGCGCATAGCCCGTGCCTGAAGGGGCCTGAGCTCGATCTCCCAAAATCCACCAACGCCCGTCAGGTCCGCGCCCGATATCGGCTGCATAAAGCCGCAACCATTTGCCGCCGGGCGGTGTGACACCGCGCATCGCGCTGATGAAATCGGGTGAGCCTGCAATGGCTGCCGCAGGCAAGGCACCATCTGAGACAAGCTGCGCAGGGCCATAGATGTCGGCCAGAATGCGCTCCAGCAATTCGGCACGCTGTTCGATGCCCGCGCGAATGTCTTGCCACTCGCCATCGCTGATCAAGAGCGGCATGTGGCTCAAGGGCCAGCTGCGCTCGCGTGTCTCGCCATGCACGCGATAGGAGATACCCATATCGCGAATGCGCCGATCTGCTGCACCAAAACGCTGGGCAATTTCTTCAGGCTCAAGACGCGCCAGCGCATTTAGCATCTTCATCCAATGCGGGCGCGGCTGTCCTTTCTGATCCATGAATTCATCGGGAATGCCCGGCAGCGGCGCGTAATCAGCCACCCAGCCGTCAATGCGACGCTGGTTGCTGAGGCTGCTGCGCCGCGCTCCAAATTCGCCAACCAAGATGCCTCCGCAAATCACAGCTCTTTCAGCCCGCACTATGCCCGTGATCGGCCTCACATGCCAGTACACAAGCGCTCTGGCGCGTGAGGAAGCATCCTGCTTAAGGGTGAGGCTGCCATGCGCAGAGACTGGGCCATCTCGCCCCTTCGGGTTGCGGTAGCGCGCCGAAAGGTGCAGGAAGGGCTCCACAATAAGATTCACGGGAAGAGACCCTTGACCACCCAACCCAAGCCCGCGGCCTTCGTGGTCCCGCCGCTCATCAAAAAGAACACGGCCCTGTTCGCCCTCTCCCAGTCATTCACGGGGGCAGGTATGCAGCTCGCTTATGGCGTCGGGCCGCTGATGGTCTATCAACTCTCAGGGTCTGCGGGCCTGTCGGGCCTGTCGGTGGCGATTATCGGGCTCAGCCGTTTCCTCGTCTCCTATCACATCGGACGGATCACCGACCGCTATGGACGCAAGCCTGGCATTTACTTCGGCCTCACCCTCGCCTTGTGCGGTGCGACCGTGACGGGCCTGTCTCTATGGGCGAATAGTCTGGCCGTTTTCCTCGCGGGAATGCTCGTTTTCGGCATGGGGATGAATGCATCCCAGCAGTTACGCGTAGCGGCCACGGATATGTTCCCGCCACAGATGCGCGCGCGCGCACTTGGCTATGTCGCCACGGGTTCGCTTGTTGGCCTTGCCCTCATGCCGATCATGGTGGCGATCTCCGACAAAAATGCAGCGACTTTGAAGATAGATCCACTCGCTGCGCCGTGGTTCATGGTGCCTGTTCTTATCCTGATCGGCATGGTGCTGATCTCGCGCGTGCAGCCAGATCCCAAACATATCGGGATGAATCTCGCACATTATTATCCGGGCTATGAGCCGCCACCCAAAGTGACCAATGCAAAGGGAGAGTTCAGCGCTTGGGAACTGCTGAAGCGCCCACGCATCTTGCTCGCCATCGTTTCCAACAGTGCGGGTCAGGCCAATATGTCGATTGTGATGGTGTTGACCTCATTGGTATTGGCACATCATGGCTATTCGCTGACGGAAATCAGCATTTCACATGCGTTTCATTCAGCAGGCATGTTTGCCTTCACAATTCCCATTGGAAAGCTTGCCGACAAGTTCGGACGCAATGCCGTCATGTATCCCGGCGTTTTTGTGTCCGTCATGGGCGCAGGCTTTGTTGCTTTCACACCAACTTATGAACTTGTGACACTCGGCACATTCCTCGTGGGAGTTGGTTGGGCCGGAGCCAATGTGGCATCTACCGCCCTGCTCGCTGATGCGACCTCCACAGCAGAACGCGGTCGCGCCATCGGGCTAAATGACTCTTTTGCGGGCAGCATGACTGTTGTGGCGGCTGTCGTCACAGGCCCTCTGATCGAATATCTCAGCCTCGCCGCCACCGGCATGGCTGCCGTGGTGATCGGCTGCGTGCCCTTCTTCCTGCTGGGCGGATTTATGCTGAAGAACAACGGACGGGTGCCGTAGGGGCCACGGCTCTTTGAGCCTTTGCTTTAAGGATTAAATGGTCATAGGTTGCCAACGCAGAAATTTCCTTTCGATCATTTTTTCATGAGAGCAACATGTATTTTTTGTTTTTGGACGAGTCTGGAACTCCGCCCAAGCCCAATAAAGCGACGGACAAATATCTTGTGATTGGGGGCGTGATTATTCCGGCTGGCGCATGGCACAGCGTAGCCAAAGAGTACAAGTCAATTGCAGCTCCAGCGAGAGGAGAGATCAAATGGAAATATTTCGGCACCGGCAATAAGGAAAATACGATCTCGCATCTCAGTCGAATTGAAAAAGATAGACTTCGAATGGCCATCTTTAATCTATTGATTTCGAGGAAGGCTATAAAATTCATTTGCTGCGTCACATCAATCGAAGCAGCTTACAGAATGCCCACAATTATCAACCAGGACGACGTCTACCACCTCACATACAAAGCCGTGACAGAGCGATTTCAGTACTTTTTGCAGGATGTACAACGGGCCACAGGAGAACCCCAAAAAGGAGTAGTTGTTTGCGACCACCGAATGAGCGATGATGATAAGAAACTTCGCAAGCGTCATCATGAATTGCTGGAAAGCGACGAAGCTTTCACATCTGCTTATGACAATTTTGTAGAGACAATCTTCTTTTCTCCAAGCGAAGTGACCATTGGGCTCCAATTAGCGGATATGGTCGCAGGTGCCATCCACCGATCTTTCCAGTATGGCGAGCATAGATTTCTAGAAGCAATAAAGCCGGGATTTAGAAGCTCACCTACGGGCAATATAGACGGCTATGGCTTGGTACGAATGCCGAAGGGTAAATTCATAGCGCCCACAGGTCGCACAACACTATTATAGCAGCGGTCTAATGAGCCGTCGGGTGGGAGGTGTTGCCTCCCAACGCGCTAAAAGCCGCGCTCCCGACTGATCAGAATATAATATGCACTCGGTCTGACGTAAAGCGCGTCCAGTTCACTTTGAAAGAAAGCAGCACTTATAAGCGCTGCTTTCATAGACCTCGACCGAAGCGCAGGCTCAATTATAGCCTGTATTGGCCTTGAGCTGCTGGCCCAATTTGTCCAACACCTGC
>CAZLBA010000016.1:11285-33879 GCA_964557555.1 uncultured Beijerinckia sp. | reverse complement strand
CGTAACCCCTCATCAGTCAGCATCCGCTGACAGCTTCTCCCAATGGGAGAAGCGGAGCGCGTTCCCTACGACTGCCGACTGCCCACTGCCTAAAAATGCCAGCCGGCCTGTAAGCCGGGTTCTGTATGGCGCGAGTGAGCTCGCACGTGACGGCCATTCCTCTGGGACAGTTGTTGCCAACTGCCTCAAGCAACCAACCCGGATGACGGACCCGGAGACGGGTTTGGGGCCTTGCGGCTCCGTGTCATCCCTATTCGGTTTTGCTCCCGGTGGGGCTTGCCGTGCCGTCCGCATTGCTGCGTCCGCGGTGCGCTCTTACCGCACCCTTTCACCCTTACCTGCCAAGGCAGGCGGTTTGCTTTCTGTGGCGCTATCCCTGGGGTCGCCCCCGCCGGACGTTATCCGGCACCGTATCTCCGTGGAGCCCGGACTTTCCTCTCCCGAAGGAGCGGCCGTCCGGCCGACTGGCGCCCCTTCTTTGGGGCAGGCCAGCGGCCGGGTCAACCGGAGCGCTCAAGCTCAGCCGCGCGCAGCCGTAGCCATATAGTTCCGGGCCTTATTGCAATAACTGACATCAGCCGAGGTCATGCGCTTGGCGCCATGGCCCTGCTGATAGCGCATCACCGTGCCGCAGAGGTCGCCGCCTGCCATGCGATAGGCAGTGGCGAGATAGCGCATTGCATAGCGCACATTGGTCTCAGGGTTCAGCAATTGGCTGGCATGGCCATTGAAACCTTCGCCACGGGCCGTCTGCGCCTTGATCTGCATGAGGCCCATCGCACCGCTGCGATTGGTAGCGCGGGGATTGTAATTGCTCTCCACACGGACCACGGCATCTGCAAGCGCAAATGGAACCCCGTGCTGGGCAGCGTGATGCGCAACAAGTGCACGCAGATTGCTGCTTGAACCCGCTTCTGTGCGCGCCTCAGCCGAGACCGAAGCCGCAAGAGCCATACCCCCTACCATCAGACCAAGCACAACTTTGTTGAACGACATGCGAAAAAGTTCCCTTCGTTGTTGACGACGGGGCGGGGAAGTGACGGCGCAATGGGGCAAGAAACGGGCAGAGATCGAACAGAAACTGGGTATTTTCCTTGTTCAGAAGCTCAATAAAAGCTGACACTTTTCGCGCGTGACAGATGAATGGGGCCAAAAAAGGAAATCAAAAAATCTTCCGCCAATAGCTAAGCTGGTGCCTATATTGTCCTGATCTGTGACCTTTGTGAGATAGACGTGCACTCTTTGCAGTGCTTTGCTCTCTATGCTGGGGTTGACGGAGGATCCACATGAAAAAAGCTCTTCTCTTGGCAGGCGCAGTTTCGAGCGCTTTCTTCCTGTCCGGCTGCGGCGAGACGCGGCAGGAGCGTACACTGACGGGTGCTGCCGTCGGCGGAGCGGCCGGGGCTATCATTGGCGGCGCAGCGACGGGACGCGCGGGAGGTGCCGTGGCGGGTGGCCTGATCGGCGCGGCGGCCGGCGGCGTGATTGGTGCCAATTCGGGCCCGCGCAACCGCTGCGTGAGGGTGCGCTATGACTATTATGGCAATCCCTATTGCACACGCTGGGTACGCGAATATTGAAGATCAAAAGGCCCGGCCAGTCCGGGCCTTCTTTTTTTTTGACCGCTGGAGCGCTAAAGCTCGCTGATGAGTTTTGCGACTGACACTGATCTCGCCCGGCCTCTGCCCTCGCCCAATCACGGCGAGCGACGCGATGGGCGCAAGCCGGAATATCTCATCCTTCACTACACCGGCATGGCCACTTCTGAGGCTGCTCTGGCACGGCTCAGCGATCCCAATGCAGAAGTCTCGGCCCATTATGTCGTGCTGGAAGATGGCGGAATCATTCAGATGGTGAAGGAAGAACGCCGCGCCTGGCATGCAGGCGCTGCGTGCTGGCGCGCCGATCATGACATCAACTCAGCTTCCATCGGCATCGAGATCGTCAATTACGGGCATGATGGAAACTTGCCAGCCTATCCGCAGGCGCAGATCAACAGCGTGATTGCGCTCTGTCATGACATTGTTGCGCGCCACCAGATCCAAGCCCATCACATACTCGCCCATTCGGATATTGCACCCGCGCGCAAGCGCGATCCTGGCGAGCATTTCCCCTGGGATAGACTCCACGCTGCAGGCATCGGGCATTATGTGAAGCCCAGCGCAATGTCTGGCGGACGGTTTCTCGCGCGGGGCGAACAGGGCCAACCCGTCGAGGCGCTGCAAGCCATGCTCGCCCTTTATGGATATACGATCGACGTGAATGGCATTTATGATCTGGCCACCGAGCAAGTGGTCACAGCCTTTCAGCGTCACTTCCGCCAGGAGCGTGTGGATGGCGTGGCCGATGCTTCCACCATCACGACCCTGCGCGATTTGATTGCAAGCCTGCCCCTCACTCAGGGCTGATCTTGGCATCGCGCACGACATTGCTCCACAGGACCGTTTCGTCTGCGATGAATTTGAGGGCCTGTTCCGGGGTGGCCCCGACGGCATCAACATTGAAGCTGCGCAGCTTGGCAACGAAAGCAGGATCCTTGTAAATTGCGACGATGTCGCGCGAGATCCTCGCCACAACTTGTGGCGATGTCTTTTCAGGCGCCATCAAACCAAACCACGTGACCGAGCGAAAATCTTTTACCCCTGCTTCAGCCAGCGTGGGAATATCCGGCAAAGCCGGTGCACGCTTGTCATCTGCCACTGCAAGAATGCGGGTATTGCCCGCCTGATGCTGCGGGGTTGCCGTGCCCAAATTGTCAAACATCATGGCAAGCCGTCCACCGGTCAGATCAAGAATGGCGGCCGGACTGCCACGATAAGGCACATGCACCATTTCAAGCCCGCTGCGCGCAGCAAAGAGCGAGCCAGCGAGATGGGTCGTGGTGCCGACACCTTGCGAGCCATAAGTGAGCTTGCCGGGATTGGCCTTGCCATAAGCAATCAGGTCAGCAACCGAATTCACCTTGAGATCGCGACTGACGACAAGCGCATTGGGAAAGGTGACGAGAATAGAGACCGGCACCAGCGCCTTTGGGTCATAGGGCATGGATTTGAACAGGAGGCCGTTGATGGTGAGCGGCCCCGGATGGCTGACGAGCAAAGTATGTCCATCAGCTTCGGCACGCGCCACCTGCGCTGCACCTGTATTGCCGCCCGCCCCCACCACATTCTCAACAATGACAGACTGATTCCATCGCCGCGAAAGTTCTTCTGCGAGGAGACGGGTGGTCTGATCCGTCGTCCCACCAGCTTGTGAATTCACAACGAGGCGAACCGTCCGCGTTGGAAAATCCTGCGCAAGCCCGGGCGAAAGCAGCCCAAACACTCCCAGAATCGCGACCAGAGACAAATGGCGCATCAAGGCCTCCCCCACAGCAAAGGCTGTTCCTGCCTTTATTTTGTTGTAGAGCATCATGCCACACAAAGCGCGGCTGGCAATGCCGCGTATCCTTCAGGAGAGGTTTGCAGGAGAGGTTTGATGCGTTTTCCCGTTCTGGGCCTGATGGCCAGCCTGACCATGATGGCCACCCTGCCAGCTCATGCGCAGGATAACGAGGCACTGGCCAAATTCTACAAGGACAAGACCGTCACAGTCGCGGTCGGCTCCTCGACTGGCGGCGGGCTCGACACATTCGGCCGCCTAGTCGCCCGCCATCTCGGCAAGCATATTCCCGGCAACCCGACTGTCGTTGTGGCCAATGTTCCCGGCGCTGGCGGCAATATCCTTGCCAACAATCTCTACACCATCGCGCCAAAAGACGGCACCTATATGGGCGTGACCTTTCCAAGCGTGATGATCGACCCGCTGCTCAGCGTGAACCACCGCGGCTATGATCCGACGAAGTTCAATTATATCGGCAATGCCAATTCGGAAGTGCTCGTCTGCCTTCTGCGCCGTGACACAGGCGTGAAGTCGCTCGAAGACTTCATGAAGGCTGATCTGATCATTGGTGCAACCGCGCCCGGCAGCACGACAGCCGACTATCCCGCCATCACCAAAGGCCTGCTTGGCGCCAAATTCCGCCTTGTGACAGGCTACAAGGGTTCGCGCGAAGTCACACTCGCCGTCGAGAAGAATGAGGTGCAAGGCATTTGCGGGCTCGGCTGGTCAACGGTGAAGGTGCAGTATCCGCAAATCCTGAAGGAGGACATGTTCGCGCAAGTCTTCATGCAGGAAGATCTCAAGGGCCACCCGGAACTGAATGATCGCAAAGTGCCCCTCAGCATCAGCCTCGCCAAATCGGAGGAGGACCGACAGGCCTTGCAGATGTTCTATTCGCAAAACGCTTTCAGCCGCCCCTTCATCCTGCCGCCAGACGTGCCTGCGGAGCGCGTCGCCGCCTTGCGCGCCGCCTTTCAAAAGACCATGGCTGATCCTGAATTGCAGGCCGAAGCACGCAGGATGAATATTGATGCTGAGCCGACATCGGGTGAGGAGCTGCAAAAGCTCATCGCGCAGATGTATGCGACACCGGCCGCCGTCGTTGAGCGCGTGCGCAAGGCGATGGGCCGCTAATCATCAAGACGCAGATGGAAGAAGGGCGCGGCCATCATGCCGCGCCCATTGTTTTTTACGGTGCCACCATCAGCTTCGCCTTCTCCACAAGAGGCGCTGGGGTTGCGGCATATTCGGCCCATAATTTCTGCACCGTCGCACCATCCATGGGAATGATGTCGATGCCAGTCTTTTGGGCGTCAGCAAGAAATTCGGGATCTGCCATGGTTTTCATGAAGGCGGTGCGCAGCGCTTCGATACGCTCGCGCGGCACGTCCGGCGGGGTTGAATAGGTCCGTCCGAGCGCCTGCACGCCAAACAGGATGCCAAACAATTGGCGCGTCTCTTCCGACTTGATGAATTCGGTGTAATGCGGCATTGGCGGCACATCGGCAGAGCGGTCACCGCTCAGCTGCAAGATGGGACGGAATTCACCGGTCTCCAATTCCTGTCGCCAGAAGCTCTTCACCGTTGACCAGGGCAGACCACAAATGCCCTGTACCTCGCCACGGCTCATGGCGAGCTTCACATCCGGCGAGCCCTTATAGCCGGTGATGACCTTGATCTTCGCATCAAGCAGATTCTTCACCGCCAGCGATGACTTGACGAGCGGCCCTGTCGGGCCCGTTGCGCCCATGACAATCTCGCGTTTTTGCAGATCAGAGAATTGCGTCACACCCGAATTGCGATGCACGCCGCAAACAGCAATGCTCGACTCCATGTTGCCGATCCAGATAAAGCGCGCCGGATCATAGCGTGCCTGATGATTGCCAAACATTGGCTCCAGCGGCACGGTCTGCGCATAGGTCGCCATAGCCGTGCCATCACGCGGTGCGATGTTGTAAAGCCAATTGGCCGCTGTCACGCCACTGGCGCCGAGCATGTTCTGCACAATCATGCTCGGATTGCCGGGAATATGCCGCGGCATGTGGCGGATCAGGACACGGGAATAAACATCGAAACCAGTGCCAGCTTCATGGCCGACCACGATCGTCACGGTCTTGCCCTTGAAAAACTCCTCCGGCGTTTCAGCCATGACTGGCGACAGGCCACACAGAAGAATGCTCAACCCAGCGATTGCACGACGCATGCCGGACCTCCCAAATCATTTCGTTGGCCCGTCATAGCGCAGGTGAGCCAAGGGCTCAACAAACCCACTCTCCCACCCGTATCACATAAAGTTCAGCCCTATTCAGCCGCCGCACTATAGGCCGAAGGCTCGTAATTCAGGATGGGCGCGAGCCAGCGCTCGACCTCCGTGATCTCCATGCCCTTGCGCAGGGCATAATCCTCGACCTGATCACGCTCCACCTTGGCGACGCCGAAATAATGCGCCTCTGGGTGGGAGAAATAGAGGCCACTGACCGAAGAGCCCGGCCACATGGCATAGCTTTCCGTCAATTTGACACCCGTGCGGCGCTCGGCCGCGAGCAGCTCAAACAGAACCGACTTCTCTGTATGGTCAGGTTGCGCGGGATAGCCGGGTGCCGGGCGGATGCCCTGATAGGCTTCGGAGATGATCTCATCCGGGCTCAGCGCCTCATGGGCCGCATAGGCCCAGAACTCCTTGCGCACACGTTCATGCATGCGCTCGGCAAAGGCTTCCGCAATGCGGTCCGCCAGCGCCTTCACCATGATGGAGCCATAGTCATCATTGGCCTGTGCAAAGCGTGCGGCGATCTTCTCTTCCTCAGCTCCAGCCGTCACAACAAAGCCGCCGATATAGTCAGCCGGCCCACCACGCGGGGCGACGAAATCAGACAAAGCCAGATTGGGGCGCCCATCACGGCGCAGCAATTGCTGGCGCAGCGTGTGCAAAGTGGCAAGGACATCGCGACGCGATTCACCCGTATAGAGGCGAATATCATCACCCTCCGCCTGCGCCGGCCAGAAGCCGATCACCGCCTTGGGATTAAACCAGCGCTCATCAACGATGCGCTTGAGCATCAATTGCGCATCCTCATAGAGCTGGCGCGCCGCTGCCCCTTGCTTTTCATCATCCAGCAAAGCGGGGAAGCGCCCCTTCATCTCCCAGGTCTGGAAGAAAGGCGTCCAGTCAATGTAAGGCACGAGCTCCGCCACATCATAGGTGCGGAAAGTGCGCGTGCCAGTGAAGAGTGGTTTGGGTGGCTGATAATTGGCCCAGTCAATCTGCAGATGATTGGCTCTTGCTTTGGCAAGCGGCACACGCTGCTTGTCAGCCTCCGCCCGCGCATGAGCTTCCGCAATGCGCTTGTAATCAGCGCGCAGCGTCTCTTTATAGCTGTCGGATGTGTCGGGGGAGAGCAGCGCTGAGACAACACCGACCGCCCGGCTGGCATCCGTCACATATACAGCCTGACCGCGCGAATAATTGGGATCAATCTTGACGGCGGTATGGACGCGACTGGTCGTCGCGCCACCGATCAACAAAGGTATGGCGAACCCCTCGCGCTCCATTTCGCTGGCAACGAAACACATTTCGTCAAGCGACGGCGTGATCAAACCCGAAAGCCCGATCACATCAACCTTCTCGCGTTTGGCTGTCTCAAGAATCTTGGCCGCAGGCACCATGACGCCGAGGTCAATCACCTCGTAATTGTTGCAGGCAAGCACAACCCCGACGATATTTTTCCCGATGTCATGCACATCGCCCTTCACCGTCGCCATCAGGATCTTGCCAGCTGCCTGTCGCTGATCGCCACCCGCTGCCTTCTCTTCTTCCATATAGGGCATGAGAACAGCAACCGCCTGTTTCATCACGCGGGCGGATTTCACGACTTGCGGCAGGAACATTTTGCCGGAGCCGAACAGGTCACCAACCACATTCATCCCTGCCATGAGCGGGCCCTCGATGACATCGAGCGGACGTGGCAAAGTGCGGCGCGCCTCCTCCACATCTTCTTCGATGAAATCGGTGATGCCATTCACAAGCGCATATTCAAGGCGCTTGTCGAAAGGCTGTTCGCGCCAGACAAGATCCTTCTCCTTGCTCTCCTGTGCCTGACCACGAAACTTGTCGGCCATGGCAAGCAAGCGTTCTGTCGCGTCCTTTCGGCGATTCAACACCACATCTTCGCAGGCCTCCCGCAGCTCAGGATCAATCTTCTCATAGACCTGAAGCTGGCCCGCATTGACGATCCCCATATCCATGCCCGCATGGATGGCATGATAAAGGAATACGCAATGCATCGCCTCACGCACAGGATCATTGCCGCGGAAGGAGAAGGAGAGATTGGAGACACCACCCGACACATGGGCATGTGGCAGCGTCTCACGAATGGCACGGGTCGCTTCGATGAAATCGACACCGTAATTGTCATGCTCCTCAATACCGGTGGCAACGGCAAAAATATTGGGATCAAAGATGATGTCTTCTGGCGGGAAACCAACCTTGTTGACCAGCACATCATAGGCGCGTGCACAAATTTCGGTCTTGCGTGCAAATGTATCCGCCTGCCCCTGCTCATCAAAGGCCATGACCACCACAGCGGCCCCATAGCGGCGCACGAGTCTGGCTTGTTCGATGAATTTCTCTTCGCCTTCTTTCAGCGAAATCGAATTCACCACCGCCTTGCCCTGAATACATTTCAGACCAGCTTCGATCACCTCGAATTTCGACGAGTCAACCATGATCGGCACGCGGGCAATGTCGGGTTCGGAGGCGACGAGATTCAGATAATCCACCATCGCCTGCTGCGAATCGAGCAAGCCTTCATCCATATTGATGTCGATGATCTGCGCACCATTGGCCACCTGCTCACGCGCCACATCGAGCGCGGTGGCATAATCCCCCGTCTTGATGAGTTTGCGAAAACGCGCTGAGCCCGTGACATTGGTGCGCTCTCCCACATTCACAAAGCGGATGTCCTTGGTGAGCGTGAAAGGCTCAAGACCAGACAGGCGCAACATCGGCTCGACCTTGGGTGGGCGACGCGGCGACAGCCCTTTCACACGCTCCGCAAAAGCACGGATATGGTCAGGCGTTGTGCCACAGCAGCCACCAATGATATTGACGAGCCCCGCTTCAGCAAATTCGCCGAGCATATTCGCCATATATTCGGGGCTCTCGTCATACAGACCGAATTCATTCGGCAGACCAGCATTGGGATAGGCCAGTGTCAGCGTATCCGCGATGCGCGAAATCTCCGCCACATGCTGACGCAATTCACGCGCACCCAGCGCACAATTGAATCCAACTGCAAAGGGGTCTGCATGGCGCAGCGAATGCCAGAAGGCGGCCGGCGTTTGCCCAGACAATGTGCGGCCCGAAAGATCGGTGATGGTACCCGACAGCAAGATGGGCAGGCGCATGTTGAGTGCGTCGAAGGCTTCCCACACCCCAATGAGAGCCGCCTTGGCATTGAGCGTGTCAAAGACGGTCTCGATCAGGATCGTATCAGCGCCACCTTCCATCAAGGCGCGGGCAGCCTGACCATAGCTGATGCGCAGCTCGTCAAAGCTGACAGCACGGAAGCCCGGATCATTCACATCAGGCGACAAAGAGGCCGTGCGATTGGTCGGGCCAATAGCGCCGCATACAAAACGCTTGCGCCCATCGGTTGCTTCAGCGCGATCAGCGGCTTCACGCGCCAGACGGGCGCCCGTGCGGTTGAGTTCCACCACATGATCTTCCAAACCATAATCGGCCTGTGCGATGGTGGTGGATGAGAAAGTGTTGGTCTCAACGAGATCAGCGCCCGCCAGAAAATAAGCAAGATGAATATCGCGGATGGCATCAGGCTGCGTGATGTTCAACAGGTCGTTATTGCCACGCAAATCGCGATGCCAGTCCTTGAACTGGCTACCGCGAAAGGCAGTCTCATCGAGCTTCAGATCCTGAATCATGGTGCCCATGGCACCATCGAGGATGAGGATGCGTTCGCGCGCAGCTTGCGCAAGCGCTGCCCGTACCAATTTGCCATCAGCGAGCTTGAAAGACGACATCAGGCGGCCCTCTGGTTCAGATGTGGACGCAGCCCCAACAAGTGACAGATCGCATAAACAAGGTCGGCCTTGTTCATGGTGTAGAAATGGAAGTCCGTGACACCATGATCGACAAGATCGAGTACCTGTTCAGCGGCAACGGCTGCAGCGATCAGGCGGCGCGTGGCGGGATCATCGTCGAGACCCTCAAAACGGTCTGCGAGCCATTGCGGTACGCTCGCCCCCGTCTTTTTTGCGAAACTGGCGGTCTGTTTGAAATTCTGCACCGGCACGATGCCCGGCAGAATGGGGATCGTGATGCCGCGTGCGCGCACTTTCTCGACATAGCGGAGATAATGCGCGTTATCGAAAAAGAATTGCGTGATGGCGCGGGTGGCGCCTGCATCTATCTTGGCTTGCAGTACATCGAGATCCTGATCAAGCGTAGCGCTTTCGGGGTGTTTTTCTGGATAGGCCGAGACGGTCACTTCAAAGTCACCGATCTTGCGAATGCCGCTAATGAGAGCGGTTGAGGTTTCATATCCACCGGGATGTGCCTCATAGCGCGCACCCAAGCCACCAACAGGATCTCCGCGCAAAGCCACGATATGACGGACGCCCGCTTGATGATAAGAGCGGATGACATCATCAACTTCATCACGCGTGGCCGCAACGCAGGTCAAATGCGCAGCTGGCTTCAAAGATGTTTCGCGCACGATCCGCTCAACAGTCGCATGGGTGCGCTCGCGTGTGGAACCACCTGCGCCGTAGGTGACGGACACAAAGCTTGGATCAAGCGGGGCAAGGCGCGTAATCGCATCCCACAAAGCAATATCCATCTCCTCCGTCCTGGGCGGGAAGAATTCGAATGAGACATTGATATTGGTCGAACGCGAGCGGCTCGCACGGGGCAATTCAATGGACATCAGGCAATCTCCCGACGCGGAAAGGCAAGGGCATCAGAGCGGCGCGCGTCCCGCGCCGACCAGATGGAAACGGTCAGCTGATGTTGCACCTTGGGCCCGCCTGCGAGATCGCGGCGCGTGCAATCCACAAGGCCAACTTCTTTCATGAAAGTGTCGATCTCGTCGCCTGCAAAGCCAAGGCGTCGATGCGCATGTTGCTCACGCAGGAATTCATGCTTGTGCGGGGCAAAGTCGATCACGACGAGACGACCGCCCGGACGCAACATGCGCGCAGCTTCGCGCAAGGCGCGGCCGGGATCATCGAGATAATGCAAGACCTGATGGATGATGACGAGATCATAGCTCTCTTGTTCGACCGGCAACGCATAGATGTCGCCCTGTCGCAATTGCACATGGCGCAGCTCGGCGCGTTCAAGCCTTGTGCGAGCGAGATTGAGCATGGGAGGGCTTTGATCAACACCAACAGCGCGCTCGGCAAGCGGCGCCAATAGCTCCAGCATACGACCAGTGCCGGTGCCAAGATCGAGCAAGGACTGGATCGGCTGTGCCTGCGCAATCTCCATGACGGCGGCCTCAACGACACCCTCCGCCACATGAAGCGAGCGGATGCGATCCCAGTTGCGCGCCTGTTCGGAGAAATAGCGTGCGGCCGCCTCAGCCCGCGCGCGGCGCACTTCCGCCAAACGCACACGGTCAGCCGCAAGAACGGGATCCGCCTCATCCATATAGGCAAGCACCTTGCGCACCAGACGATCCGCAGGCCCGCCATCTGCGAGGCGGAAAAAGGCCCAGGCACCTTCGCGGTGACGGTCCACCAGCCCCGCCTCAACCAGTAGCTTCAGGTGGCGCGAGATGCGCGGCTGCGACTGGCCTAGAATGGTCATCAGCTCGGTGACGGTCAGCTCCGCATCATTGAGCAGGGCGAGCAGGCGCAAACGTGTCACCTCCCCGGCGGCTTCCAGAGCATCGAGGGCAACAGCGAATGAGGCAGGCTGGGCTTGTGGCACGGCAACGGTCCAGTTACATATAAAGATATCTTTATCTGTTGCAGATGGTGCTTGCAAGTGGGCAGGTGGGCGCAGACCCATCGGCTTGGCAGTGGGCAGCTCTGCTTTAGAGGCGCTTCCACACGGCAAGAACAGGTCCCGATTCGCGCAAAAGGCGGGAGGCCAGCGGCGTTGCAAGCCAGCCGACCTGCAAGGACCAATGCCGCCCCGGATTGAAAACGAGGCTGGCCTGAAGCCGATGCTGGAACCCACCCGGCGCCTGATCCGACGGCCGCCTCCAGAGGCTATAGAGCTGCCCCAGAGCCTGCCAACGGTCAGACAGCATGACACCAGCCACCGCCTCCAGATGGGCCTCCAGCGGCCGCGCTGGGCCATCGCGAAGGGCTGGTGCCAGGGATAAAAATCCGGGACCTAAAGCGGTGTTGAAGGACTGGCCAAACATCAGCCGCAACTCACGCATGGGCAAGCCGGTGCCCTGTCGCAACGGGTCATCCGTGGCGCGGATCGCAAACTGGCCGGACATAATTCTAGGACCGGATTGCCATAGCGCCACCCGCGCCCCCAGCTCGTTCAGGAGAGGCGGATAAAGCACCTCATCATCCGCGGTCTGGATGTGTCTTGTATTGGAGACCTGCCCCAACAGGGTGAGGAAAGAGGTGAGGCCCCATTCGATTGTGGTCTCAACGGTGCGCTTGCGTGCGAAAGGGCAATCACAGTCGCTGCGCAATTTGCTTGATGTGACCTGTTGAATAATCAGCGCCTTGCCTTCCGGCTGCAAAAACGCACCTGCCTGCGCAGCGGCAGCGCTGAAAAGGACTGCGGGAAGAACCACACGAAACAACATGAGACAACACAAAAGGTCGAAGAATGGAGAGACTATCTGCCCATCGCGCATGATTTGCAAACAGCAGCACTTTGGTCCACAGTCCGGCCGCTGCGCGACAGGCCCAGCAAGGCGGAAAGTACTGAAAGCACGCGGATATGTTGCGCATCAGCCTGATCTGTGATGGCAAGGCGGGAGATCTGGCGCAGCTGCGCGGTCTGGCAGAGGCCCTCCATGCAATTGCGGCCTGCGAAACCACTTTTCACACCATTGCACCACGCGCGCTTTATGCTCTTCTCATGCCCTATGGCCCGCCCGATCCGCGCGATGAAGCTTGCTATGCACCACCCTTCCCTGACATGGCGATTGGCAGCGGGCGCCGTGCGGTTGCCTATCTGCGCGCCATCAAGAAACGCCATCCCCAAACCTTCATCGCTTTTCTGAAAGATCCGCGTTACGCGCGTGATGAGTTCGATTTCCTTTGGCTGCCAACGCATGATCGCGCTGATGGCCCCAATATGTTCAAGACCGCCACTTCGCCACATGGATTGAGTGCGGAAGCGCTGGCACAAGCTCGCCTCAACGCCGCCCACCGCTTCCCCACGCAAGGCAAGCCGCGCGCGGTTGTGCTGCTCGGCGGACCAACCAAAGGGCTGGACTATCCGCTTTCACTGGGCCAGCAGCTTGCACAAAAACTGAAGCCCTCTGCACAGATTTATGAACTGATGATCCTGCCCTCCCGGCGCACGCCAGAGGCTTTTTTGCACGCCCTCGCGCATGAACTTGAAGGCCATGCAAGCTATGTCTGGGACCGCATCAGCGACAATCCCTATCGCGAACTGATGGCCTCTGCCGATGTCATTGTGGCACCGGGTGACAGTCACAACATGGTCAGCGAGGCACTGGCCACAGGGGCTCAGGTCTTCATCTTTGCCCCGCAAGGCGCAAACCCGAAGCTCGATGCCTTCCGTGCCGAAATCATCACGCAGGGCCACGCGCGGATGTTCAGCGCGCTGCCTGCGCCTGCCGACATCACGAAGCGCGAACCTTACGATGCAACGCGCCTCATCGCACAGGCGCTGATGCGAGCCTTCAACTCTCGCGCCGCATCCCGCGGCTGACCACCCAGAAAAACAGGCTCGCGACAAACAGGATCGCGACATTGAACACAACGCCGGCAAAGTTACCGCCACCGGTAAAATCAGCCAAAGCACCGATGATCAACGGGCCAAAGACAAAACCAACATCGCCAAAGGTGCGTTGCATCCCCATGCCCGGCCCATATCGCTCACGCGGCAAAGCGGAGATGGTGAAAGAGCCGATGGCTGGATAATTGATGCCTGCTGCGAGACCAAACAAGATCACGCCGAGCCAGAAACCCAGCAAAGATGTGGAGGCATAAAGCATCCAGATCGCGCCGCCGGAAGCCAGCGTTGACCACAAGACCATCGCTCGCGCACCGAAACGATCCGTCAGCGGCGCACTAATCGGCACCATCAGCAAAATCGTGAAAGCTGTGATCGTCACCGCAAGGCCGATAAGATCGACGCCGAGCTGAAACTGGTCGTGACCGATCAGCGGAATGAGCTGAAAGACTGCCGCCGTGCGGGTGAAGAAAGCTGTCAGCGAAATGATGCAAATGCCGGTAAAGGGCGCTGTCATCAATCCCGTGCTGCGCACCGCTGTCGGCAATGGCTTGCGCGCATCAGCCTTGCTGAGCGTGTCTTCAAAACCAAAGAGCGCGGTTGCAGCCGCGAGCAAACTCATGCCGGCATAAAGCCAAAAGGCGGAGGCATAGCCGAACCAATAGGCCGCATAGCCACCTACCACAGGCCCAAGGGTTGCGCCGATCTGCAATGAGGACTGATAGAGCGCCATATTGGCGCTGCGGCGATTGGGCGGACTGATATCGGCAAGGGCGGCAATGGAGGCGGTGATATAGACGCCTGACCCTACGCCTTGCAGAAAGCGCCAGAACAAAAGCCAGTTGAAATCATCGCTGACGGCCGCCGCTACGGAGGAGATGACGACCAGCATCGGGCCGCCAAACAACAAGGGCCGCCGCCCAATCCGCTGCGAGAGATAGCCCGAAGGCAGATTGGCCACGAGGCGACCAACACCAAAGATGGTCACCAAAGCGCCCACCAGCGTATTGGCGACACCAAAGGTCTGCGCATAAAGCGACAGCACAGGCGCCACGAGCCCGCTACCCATCATGACACAGGCGATCATGACAAGGACCGGCAGAAGCCGCGGCTCCTGCCGCAGGGGCTCCGCAATGCGTTTGAGGATGGACATGCCCCCTTGTGGCCCCATTCGGCCCCGCCCGCAAGCCAAGGAACTGGACAAAGCCGCGCGCGCGGCGCAATGGTCCCGCCCGATCAGGGCCGAAGAGGCCCGCTTTGGGAGGCCAACGAGATGACGACCCTTTCACATGCCGAGCTGCGCACCAAGGTCGCCGCCTGCACCTTGATGCTCGTGCATACTGGCTGCATGAACTATTCTGGTCATGTCAGCGCGCGCCTGCCGAACAAGGATACATTCCTCATTCAGCCAATCGATGTGCCGCGTTCGGGCTTGCGCCCGGAACATCTGCTGGTGGTCGATCTTGACGGAAAGATCGTCGAAGGCGCTGGCGACATGAAGCCGCCGGCTGAAGTTGCCCTCCATGCGGAAATCTTGCGCGCACGACCCGATATCAATTCCGTCGCGCATTTTCATCATGATCTGACAAACTCTTTCACCCTTGTCGAAGGTGTCGAGCTGCGCATTGTGAAAAACCACGCCATCCGCTGGGCGAGCGGTATTCCAGTTCATGCAGACCCGGCCCATGTTGCCAATGCGGAGCTGGGCCGCGCCGTCGCCAAAACACTCGGACAACACCACGCTTTGCAAATTCGCGCGCATGGTCAGGTCGTAACAGCTGAGTCGGTTGAAGCCGTTTTGACGGACTCGATCCATTTCGTTGAGAACGCGCAAGCCATGTTCCATGCCTGCACCTTGGGCAAGCTGGCTCCGCTCTCGCAGGCGGATATGGAATCCTTTGCAAAATATTTCAAACGCGGCCGTCACGTCGATAAGCTCTGGCGCTATTACATGGAGAGTGGGCAGGCGCAGGGTGTCATTCCGCAAGACTGGACCTTGTGAAGGCTCACGGGAATTTATAATCCGCCCGCTGGACAAGCCCTCGGAGCCTGCCTAGTCTTAGAGAGCTAAAACAACGGGCGGGCCGCATGTCCGCCCGACAAGGGGCCGGGACACGCCAAGCGGATCTCGGCCTTTAGGGGCGGAGATGCACGATATCGAATTTGAGCACGAACATGCGCAACTCTCCGAAGCTGACAAGCTGGAGATGGCGAAATTCATCTGGTCGCAGGAGAGCGTCGAGCTGAAAACAATCGGCATCGACATTGGCAGCTCAACCTCCCATCTTCTCTTCGCAAAGGTGACGCTACAACGCCAATCGCAAGGGCTCTCAAGCCGCTTTGTCGTCACGAACCGCGAAGTGGTCTGGCGCTCGCCCATCATGCTGACGCCCTTTGTCAGCGATGGCACGATTGATGCTCATGCGCTCGATCACTTCATTCATGACTCCTATCAGCAAGCCGGCATGAAACGCTCGGATGTTGACAGCGGCGCGGTGATCCTGACCGGGGAAGCCATCAAGCGCAAAAATGCCCGCGCCATTGACGAACTTTTCGCGCATGAGGCCGGCAAATTCGTCTGCGCCACCGCCGGCCACAAACTCGAATGCACACTTGCAGCGCATGGCTCAGGCGCCGTCGCACTGTCGCGCGAACGCCAATGCACCGTGCTCCATGTTGATATTGGTGGCGGCACGACAAAACTCGCGCAGATTGAAAAAGGCGTCATCAAAAGCGTCTCGGCTTTTGCTGTCGGCGGGCGCTTGCTCGCAGCCGATAGCAAGGGCGAATGGACGCGCGTTGATCAAAGCGCCTGGCTCGTGGCGAAAGAACTCGGTATCGCAACTGATGCGGCATCTCTCAGCGACCCGGCCAAGCGTCAGCGCATTGCACGTCGCCTGGCTGAACTCTGCGTTGACCAAATCGTCGGAGCAAAACTTGATGAGCTTGGTCATCAGCTCGAACTGACCGAACCGCTGGCCCGCACCAGCCCACCCGATGCGATCACCTTCTCAGGTGGCGTGTCAGAATATATTTTCGAGACCGAGACGCGGGAATTTGGCGACATTGCCAAGACCCTTGCGATGGAAACGCGTCGCTTGCTGCAAGAGCGCAGCAAGGTGAAAGTGGTCGATCCCGGCAATCGCATCCGCGCAACGGTGATTGGCGCCTCGCAATTCACCGTGCAAGTGAGCGGCAAGACCATCTTTCTTTCAGGCGAAGATGTCTTGCCGGTGCATAACGTGCCGGTCGTTCATCTCGATCTTGATCTCTCTGGCGAGATCAATCCCGATACAGTAGCAAAGCTCATCACCCAAAAGACCGAGCAGCTCGACATTCCCGCGGGCGGTCGCATGGCGATTTCCTTCACCTTTGCGGGCGACCCTGAATATAAGCGCCTCTACGCCATGGCGCAGGGCGTTCTCAAGGGCAGCGCACCCAAGGGAAAACGCAATGACCTTCTCTTGCTGATGATTGATGGCGATGTTGGCAAGAGCATGGGTAATCTCCTGATGAAGGAACTCGACTTCCCCGGCGATCTTGTCTCGATTGATGGCGTGCAATTGCAGGAACTCGACTATGTCGATGTGGGTGAATTGATCTCGCCACCCGGTGTTGTGCCCGTTGTCATCAAGTCACTTCTATTCTCATAATCGAAAACACAGAGAGGAACGGTCATGAGTGAACAGGCTGCGCCGCGCTACGGCATCGACCCCTATCTCGATTGGGTCGAGAAGGAAGGCATTCCGGTCACCGAAGATTATGGCATCGACCTCTTCAAGGTTGAGATGAAGATGTGGCCGCGCTTCGGCGTCAAGGGTGCAGCCGTTCACCTGAAAGGCCGCGGCGACTTCTGCAACATGTTCCTGATCGAACTGCCGCCCGGCGGTTCAACCACACCACAGCGCCATCTCTACGAAGATGTTTATTACGTCCTTGAAGGCTCTGGCTCGACGCAGATTGAGCTGCCCGATGGCACCAAGCGCAGCTTTGAATGGGGACCCAAAAGCCTCTTTGCGATTCCGCTCAATGCCAAACATCGCCACTTCAATTCCAGCGGTCGCGAACGCGCGCTACTCGTCACCACGACCGACATGCCCCTCGTGATGAACACGTTCCACAATGAAAAATTCATCTTCGAGACTGAATTTGATTTCGCGGAACGCGCGGGCAAGAGCGGGTACTACAGCGGCGAGGGTGATCTCATTACCGTACGCCCCGGCAACCATATGTGGGAGACGAATTTCGTTCCCGACCTTGCCGCGATCGAATTGAAGAGCTGGGGCGATCGCGGTGCAGGTGGCACCAACATCATGTTCGTCCTGGCCGATGGCACCATGCATGCGCATATCTCGGAAATGCCGGTTGGTACTTACAAGAAGGGCCATCGCCACGGCCCCGGCTTCCATGTGATGTGCGTCACCGGGCACGGCTATTCGCTGCTGTGGTATGAAAAGGATCAGGACTTCCTGCGCATCGACTGGAAGCATGGCGTCGTCTTCCCGCCGGCTGACCAACAGTTCCATCAGCACTTCAACACGAGCCCGCAACCAGCGCGCTATCTTGCAACAGGTGTCGGTGGCTTGCGCTATCCGCTCACCGTGCAACAGCGCCGCTCACTGCTGGGTCTCAAGCCCGGCGAAAAGGGCGCCGTTTCCACCAGCATCAAGGAAGGTGGCGACCAATATGAATACGAAGATCAGGATCCGCGTATTCAGCAAATCTGGCTTGAAGAGACCAAGAAATATGGCGTCGACCAGAAGATGGATAAGTTCTTCGCCAAATAAGGCAGTGTCAGCTTGAAAATCTGGCTCCCCTCCATCCGAGGGGAGCCTTTTCTTTTTGGCCCCAAGCTGTAGAAAGCCCCTGACAAGCCCGCAGCGGCGCAGGAAGGGGACACCTATGGGAAATATCCATCTGACGGTTGCCTGTGGCGACTATGAGATCGTGCGGCCGATCAAGGAGGGCGTCGTCAAGATCGACGGCGTGGACCTGACGGTTCTGACCGATATTGATTCCAGCACCCGTCACTGGCGCTTCCTGCGCAATCAGGAATTCGACTTCGCGGAAGTCTCCTCCTCCTCTTATCTGCTTGCGCGCGACAATGGGATGGAGATTGAAGGCATCCCCGTCTTCCTGCATCGCCGCTTCCGCCACGAGTTCGTCTTCATCAACACGAAGAAGGGCATCAAGGAGCCGAAAGATCTCATCGGCAAAAAAATTGGCGTGAAGAGCTTTCAGGTATCAGCGATCTTGTGGATGCGCGGCATTCTGGAGCATGAATATGGCGTGCCGCATAAATCCATCCACTGGTTCTCGGAGATTGACGAGGATGTGGAATTCACGCCCGCGCCCGATCTCAAATGGTCCCGCCTGAAACATGATCAGACGCTTGAAGAGATGCTTGTTGCAGGCGAGCTTGATGCAGTGATCCATTCCGATCTCATTGATCCTTATCTGAATGGCGACCCCAATGTGGCGCGCTTGTTTGATGACTATAAGGCTGAGGAAGAGCGCTATTTCAAAAAGACTGGCATCTTCCCCATCATGCATGTGATGGCAATCAAGCGCGAACTCGTGAAGCAAAATCCATGGCTGCCGGTGAATATCTACAAGGCTTTCGAGAAGGCCAAAGAGATCGCCATGAAGCGGATGTTCAACCCGCGTATCGTGCCCCTCGTCTGGTATCGCCACGCCTGGGACGAGCAACAGAAACTCTTCGGCCCCGACCCTTGGGAATATGGGCTTAGCGACAAAAACAGGCACACACTGGACACGCTCGTCGGCTACTCCTATGAGCAAGGCATGTTGAAGCGCCGTTGGCCGCTCGACGAATTGTTCCTCAACGTCTCGCAGGGCCGCAAACGTGGCGGTTTCCGCGTCTGATCGAAAGTTCCAACCATGTCGATGACCTTCTTCAATCCGATCTATCTCGAAAACGCAGTGCGGGCGGCCCTTGACGAAGACCTCGGCCGCGCGGGCGACATCACGACGCTGGCAACCATACCCAATGGCCGAACGGCAACGGCTGTGCTGGCCGTGCGCAAACCTGGCGTGGTTGCAGGCCTGCCGGTCGCAGAAGCTGCATTCCGCATCATCGACCCCAGCGTGAAATTCGAAGCGCTGGTGGAAGATGGCACCAGCGTTCCCGGCAATCGCACGCCTGTTGCGCGCGTGTCTGGCGATGCCCGCGCCATCCTCACCGCCGAGCGTGTGGCGCTGAACTATATGTGCCGCTTGTCAGGCATTGCGACGCTGACGGCCAAATATGTCGCCCTCGTTGCGCATACCAATGCGAAGATTTGCTGCACACGCAAGACAACGCCGGGCCTGCGTGCTTTTGAAAAATATGCGGTGCGTTGCGGTGGCGCGATGAACCATCGCTTCGGCCTCGACGACGCCTTCCTCATCAAGGACAATCACATTGCCGTTGCCGGCGGTATTCGTCAGGCCTTGCGCGCAGCAAAGGCAGCCGCTGGTCACTTGGTGAAGGTTGAGATCGAGGTCGATACGCTCGATCAATTGCGCGAAGTGGTGGATGAAGGCGCCGACTTCTGCCTGCTCGACAATATGAGCGTCGAGATGATGGCTGAAGCCGTAAAGATTGCCGCTGGACGCGTGAAGCTCGAAGCCTCTGGCGGCATCAATGAGAACACCGTGAAGGCGATTGCCGAGACAGGTGTTGACCTCATTTCTTCCGGCGCACTCACTCATTCCGCCCCAATCCTTGATCTGGGACTTGATATCGAAATCGCCTGATTTACGAGGCCAAAAAGAAAAGCCCCGGCTTCGACCGGGGCTTTTTTATTCACTCGGCCGCGGTTGATTGCGGCTCGTGTTTTTCCTTCCATGCCATTTCTTCAGGCGAGCAACCCAGATTGCGCCAGTCAGAGCTTTTGGGCACGACACCTTCGAAAGAATGGAGCTTGGATTGCGGCACCTGATCATCATAAACGCCGATGACGTTGCCCGTTGATTGATAGAGCTGCGCCGCTTCGACCATTTGGCGTCGGAACTCGACGACAGCGAGATCGCTCGCTCCCAGGATCTCATCATTACGCTGGGCAATCGGCCCCATGGTTTCCCACATGACAATGTCCTGATTGGGAATGCCGGGAATGCCTGTAAAGTTACCGAGCTTCATCCATTTGCGGTCTTGCAGATAATTATTGGCACGCGTGCGCTTCTTGATGAAGCTCTTATCCACATCAATGCCAACTTGCGCATGAAGGAAGCGCCGCCAGCTCTCGGTGCTCGGCGTTGTCTCCCCACCCCAAGCTATAAAGTGGAACGCGGTATGCGTGTCATCCATCGGAATATGCATGATCGCGATATTGTACATATTGTTTGACGGAATCTGCACTGTATAGGGCGCGATGAAGAGCGTCGTGCGCACATAGTCATGCGTCGCTGCATTTTGAATCGGGCGCCGTACCGCTGAATAACGGAAGCCCCAGGGACGACGATCGACATAAAGGCGCGGCGCCTTATCGGTCGAGGGACGCAGCCAGTTCTGATCATTGGCCTGCGCACCCGCTACGCGCGCGGGCACCATGTCTGATGAATGAAGGCTTGAGGAATGCGCGGAATCAATCGCGCCTTCCAAGATCTGAGCCCAGTTGCAGTCGACCACAATTTTGGAGATCGCGATGCGCGTATCTTCGCTGGGCTGAAACACCGGCGCATCGAAAGGCTTCATCGCCTCTTTCGCACCCATCCAAACCCAGATGAAACCCGCCTGCTCATGAGTCGGATAGGCCTTGATCTTCACCTTCTCGCGCAACGGGCTTTCCGGCGGCTCCGAGGACATGTCAACGCAATTGCCGTCCACGTCAAACTTCCAGCCGTGATAAAGGCAGCGCAGACCGCATTCCTCATTGCGCGCGAAAACAAGCGACGCCTTGCGATGCGGACAAGATTCATCAATCACACCCACCCGGCCTTCGCTATCGCGGAAGGCCACGAGATCTTCGCCCAGCAGACGGACCTTAACAGGGTCGCAATCCGGCTCAGGCAGCTCTTCGCTCAAACAGGCCGGCAACCAATGATTGCGCATGATGCCGCCCATGGGCGCATCCCCTTCAACGCGGGTGAGAAGGTCATTCTCGTGGCTCGTCAGCATGGGGGCCTCCGTGGCACTGTCTGGCCTGACAACATCTTAGGGCTCTAAGACATTTCTAGCGCAATCCTACCCTCCTGTCGAGGGCAGCCCCCCTGCAAAGCCGTACAAATCTGCGCAAGCGGGCCTTGAAGGGGCGGTTTTAGACATCTAAGTTCCGAGCCCTTGAGGGAGATCTGGATGTCGGACCGTTTTGAAACGCCCACGCTGCAGCTGCGCATTGCCAGGCGCGCGGAAGTCGCGCGCGATATTGTCGAGTTTGAGCTGGCCCATCCGCAAGGTCACGACCTGCCGGAATTCACCGCTGGCGCCCATATCAGCTTGCGTGTGCCAAACGGACTCATCCGCAAATATTCCCTCTGCAACGACCCCGAAGAACGCCATCGCTATGTCATCGCGGTGAAACGCGAAGACCCCGGCACGGGCGGCTCGCTCTCTTTGACAAGCGAGGCGCAGGAAGGTGATCTGATCGAGGTCGGCGAGCCGCGCAACGATTTTGCGCTCGCTGCCAATATACCGAACTTCCTCTTCATCGCAGGCGGCATCGGCATCACGCCAATCCTCTCCATGATGCGTCATCTCAAATCGACTGGTGCAGGCCGGTTCAAACTCTATTACCTCACACGCTCGCGCGAGCTCACCGCTTTTCATGACGAGATCAAAAAGGAGTTCGCCGGTCAGGTCGTGATTCACCACGATGAGGGCGATCCCGACAAGATGTATGATTTGTGGCCCGTGCTGGAAAAGCCGCAAGGACGTCACCTCTATTGCTGCGGCCCGCGCCCCCTCATGGAAGCCGTGCGCGACATGAGCGGGCATTGGTCAAGTGCTGCTGTGCATTTCGAAGATTTCGGCGCGACAAAGCCTGCACATAAAGCCGATGACAAACCTTTCCGCGTGCGCCTCGCCCGCTCCGGCCAGACATTCGAAGTGCCAGCTGATGTGTCCATCCTCGACGCGCTGCGTGCTCACGGTGTCAATGTTTCAAGCTCCTGCGAGAGTGGCACTTGCGGCTCTTGCCGCACCAAATTGCTCGAAGGCGAGGCTGAACATCGCGACCTCGTTTTGACGGAACGCGAACACAAAACCAATATCATGATCTGCGTTTCGCGTGCGAAATCGGATGAACTCGTCCTCGATCTCGATGTCCACGCGCGCGACGAGCTCGAGCATGC
>CAZLBA010000016.1:277-11275 GCA_964557555.1 uncultured Beijerinckia sp. | reverse complement strand
GGCCGCGCGTGCAGGACAGAAAATTGCGCCTTGGCGTTGCAGGCTTGGGTCGGGCTTTCAGCCTGATGTTACCCACGCTGCAAGCCGATCCGCGCATCATCATTGCAGCGGGTGCTGATCCACGCATGGAAGCCCGCGCGCAATTTGAACGCGACTTCGACGCCAAAAGTTTCGCGGATGTTGACGCCATGTGCGCTTCACCCGACATTGACGCGGTCTATATCTCCACACCGCATCAATTCCACCGCGCCAACGTTGAATCCGCCGCAAGGCATGGCAAACATGCGCTTGTGGAAAAGCCGATGGCGCTCAGCGTCGAAGATTGTCTTGCGATGATCGAAAGTGCCGAGCGCGGCAAGATTCATCTCGTCGTGGGTCACAGTCATAGTTTTGACCTGCCCATCATCAAAACGCGCAAGCTGATCAGCGCTGGCGAATTCGGCCAGCTGCGCATGATCAATGCACTGCAATTCACGGATTTCTTGTATCGCCCCCGCCGACCCGAAGAGCTCAACACAGCGCAAGGCGGCGGCGTCATCTTCAATCAAGCCCCACATCAAGTCGACAATGTGCGCATGGTGGCAGGCACCCGCGCCACCAGCATTCGCGCCATGATCGGCCAATGGGACGCAACGCGCCCGACGGAAGGTGCTTACCAGGCCTTCCTTGCTTTTGAAGACGGCGTGACCGCCTCGCTCAGCTATAATGGTTATGCGCATTTTGACTCAGACGAGTTCTGCGACTGGATTGCTGAATCCGGGCTGCGAAAAGATCCCGCGCGCTATGGCGCAACGCGCGCTGCCTTGAGAGGCGTTGGCGCCAATGCCGAAGTCGAGATGAAAAACCGCCTGAATTACGGCGGCAGCGCCTATAAGCCCCCGCATGGCGATGGCAGCACAACACGCTGGCACCAGCATTTTGGTCTGCTCATCGCCTCTTGCGACCATGGTGATTTGCGTCCGCAGCCACACGGCATCTGGATTTATGGTAATGAAGAGCGGCGCTTTGAAGAACTGCCGGCGCCGGGCGTGCCGCGCGTGGAAGTGATGGATGAGCTGTGCGGTGCTGTATTTGAAAATCGCCCGCCATTGCATGATGGTTTCTGGGCACTGGCTACGATGGAAATCTGCTTTGCCATGCTGCAATCGGCACACGAGCAGACAGAGATCAAACTCACACATCAGATTGGTGTGGATGGGAGCAGGCTGTGACGAAAAGCCAGAATGACCCCGGCACTTCGGCCATTTTGCGCCATTGGCGTGAGGCAGTGCCCAATGATCGCTTCGCACATCTTGTCAAAGATGCCACGCGCGGCCTCACACGCGCCTTGCAGATGCGCCTCACCGAACATTCCGTCTCTTTCGGCCATTGGACTTTTCTGCGCATTTTGTGGGAGCAAGACGGTCTCACCCAGCGCGAACTCAGCGAACGCGCGGGGCTCATGGAGCCGACAACCTTCTCTGCGCTGAAGGCTATGGAACAGCTTGGCTATGTCATCCGTAAACAGCAGCCAGATAGCCGCAAGAAGGTTTATGTATTCCTCACGCCTGCAGGCCGTGCGCTGCGTGACAAGCTGGTGCCATTGGCGGAAGAGGTGAATGACATCGCGCTGCGCGGAGTGGATCCGTCTGCTGTGGCTGTCGCGCGTGACATGATGCTCACCATGATCGCCAATCTCGCAGCTGATGAAGAAGAGCAATCACGCAAGGAGCGCCGAATGCCCTCCACGCGCCAGATCTCAAGCCTGCTGGAACAGGCGCGCAAACCCAATCGCAAACGCGCAGCAACGCGCAGCTGACGCAACAAGATCAGAACGCTAAACTCAAAGACGACAAAAGATCCCCGGGGGAAAGAATGGTCACGACGCGAAGCTATGATTACGTCATCGTAGGGGCAGGCTCGGCCGGCTGTGTGCTTGCCAATCGCCTCACAGAAGATGAAGGCGCCAGCGTCTTGCTGATTGAGGCGGGAGGGCGCGACCTCAATCCTCTCATCCATATCCCGCTCGGCATGGGCAAGATGCATGAATATGGGATGCATGATTGGGGCTATCACACAGAGCCTGAGCCAAATCTGAACAATCGCCGCATCGAAGCAGCGCGCGGCAAGGTGTTGGGTGGTTCTTCTTCCATCAATGTCATGGCTTATACGCGTGGTCACCGTGGCGATTATGACCGTTGGGCGCAGAAAGGCTGCAAAGGCTGGTCCTATGCGGAAGTCCTGCCCTATTTCAAGCAATGCGAGACCTTCAAGGGCGGTGAAGACACATGGCGCGGTGGCAAGGGTCCGCTGCAAGTGCAATATGCAACCACGCAAGACCCGCTTTACGAAGCCTGGATCGAATCGGCCAAGCTAAAGGGCATTCCGGTCAGCAATGATTATAACGGCCAGCAGAATGAAGGCTTCGGGCGCAGCCAATATACAATTGGCAACGGACGACGCTCATCTTCTGCGGTTGCCTATCTTCACCCCATACGCCATCGCCGCAACCTGACCGTTGATGTGCGCGCACAGGTGACCCGCATTATCATGAGCGGCACACATGCACAGGGCATCGAATATGTGAAAGACAGCATCACCATTCATGCCATGGCCACGCGAGAAGTGATCCTGTGCAGCGGTACTTATAATACGCCGCAGCTTCTCATGCTCTCAGGCATCGGCCCATCAGCCCATCTGCGCGAGATGGGGATCGAGACGCGCGTTGATCTACCGGTCGGCAACAATTTGCAAGACCATCTTGCCGCGCTCATTCTGTTTACGCGCCCCAACAATACCAGCACCTTCCGCGACAATATGCGTTTCGATCGCATGGCGTGGAACATGATCCGCGCCCAGCTGTTTGGCACTGGCCCCGCAACTGTCGTCCCCGGCGGCTTGCATGCCTTCATCAAGACAAATCCCGAATTGGCCGTGCCGGATATTGAATTCATGTTCCGTGGCATTCCAACCCATGCGCATCTGTGGTTCCCCGGCATCAAGAGCGTTTATGAAGATGGCTATGGCATTCGCCCCTGCCTGTTGCATCCTGACAGCCGTGGCAGCGTGCGCTTGCGCTCAAGCGATCCCTTCGACACGCCGAAGATCGTTTATAACTTTCTCTCTGCGCCAGGCGATCTTCCAAAGTTGCGGGAAGGCTTCAAGATCGCACGCGATATTGCCCATAGTGCACCGCTTGCACCTTTCCGCGGCGCCGAGAAATCGCCCGGCGACAAGGTGAAGAGCGATGCAGAAATCGACGATTTCATCCGTCGCACCGCACAGACGGCGCATCACCCTGCAGGCACGTGCCCCATGGGCATCCATGAGGAAGCCGTGCTTGACCCTACTTTATGCGTCCGCGGTGTTGAGAAGCTGCGCGTGGTGGACGCTTCGGCCATGCCTGACATGGTCGGTGCGCATATCAATGCCTGTGGTTTGATGATGGCGGAAAAAGCAGCTGACATGATCCGTGGTCGCGCAGCACTGCCGGCACTTGAAAACGCCTGATCACGCGAAACTGTGAAGCGCGACTGCGCCCGCCCCGGTGAGCGCAGCCGCCAGCAAGAGAAAATCATGCACGGCGAGTTGCGCGCGCGAGGGCGTTGCCGCTGCATGGAGCAAGGTCGTGGCAGCCAATGTCACACCAGACCATCCGACACCCGATAATAGCATTGCGAGGGTGAACCCCATTTCGCTGGTCACGTGAAAGGCAAGTGCAAGGCCAGAGGCGCAGCAAACAAGCCCGACAAGACAGATCATTTTCGCTCGCTGCGGCGTGATGATCAGGCCCAGCAATAATGCGGGCGCATACATGGCAAGAATATGCCAACCAATGACGCCACTTGCCTGCGACAGACCTATGCCGCAACCGATCATCAGTGACGGGGCAAGCCCCATCATCAGGGCCATGGCAAACCATGCCATTGCAGCGCTCAGCGTCGCAAAAATAAAAGGTGGCTTTTCGCTTTGCCCCACTGGCACAGTCGCAAAACCACGCTGACGCGGCAACAAAAAAGCCAGAGCGCTGGCGACGAGATGCGCTGCAGCTGCCATGACGAGTGCGGCTGCTGTTGCGAGCGGTCCCGCTGATGTAGTGGCTATACCAAGCGCGCTTGGCACAATGAAAGCAGCGAAGGCACCAGCCCCAATCACCAGTGCGATGGAGCGACCATCTCGCCGCGCTAGGCCTGCTGCGCCGTGGCGATAGAAATTGCCAAAGCCTTGTGCAAGACCGAGCCAAAAGGCGCCAAGCGCGAAGGCGCTGTCCATGCCACTGACCATAGCAAAGGCCGCAAGCACTGAGCCGCCAACCCCAAAACTTCCGCCCAGCGCAAAGCCCCAGCGTTGATCAAGATCGGTAAGCCATGCAGCGGGAATCGTGCCAAGGGCCGCGCCTGTCAGCAAAAGTGCAAAAGGCAGCGCGACAGCAGGACCAGCAAAAAGAATTGCGCCACCCAAGGGAATGATGGTGAGAACGAGCGCCTGCGCAAAGATGTTCAGCGCATTGCTAAGCGTGAAAACAGCCAAAGGCCAACGCGTGCGAGCCTCTTGCAGATCAGACGGGGGAGCGAGCAGCGGATCACAGGCGCAACTCAGCAAGCCGCCCCTGCCCTGCACGCGCTCCAGCTCAACGCCGCTCATGGGGCAAATCATCATCAAACAGGACGCGCGAGGCAGCGCCCTCAAGATCTTCATATTGGCCTGTGCGCATTGACCACAGGAAGGCAACAAGACCAAGGAAGCCAAGACCAAGTGCAATCGGCATCAGATAGAGAATGATACTCATCATCTGCTCTCCTTGGTCTGATTGCCACGCAGCGCATTGAGCGTGACAAGAATGGAGGACCCGGACATCGCCGCTGCAGCCACCAGAGGCGTAACATAACCCGCAATGGCGAGGGGCACAGCAAAAAGATTATAGATGACGGCTAGCCAGAGATTTTGGCGCATCAACGCCCGCGCCTGACGCGAAATCGTCACAGCCATCAGAATGGGCGATAATTTTTCACCCATGAAAACAGCATCGCTCGATGCTTGCGCAAGATCAGACCCAGTCATGGGCGAGAGCGAGACATGGGCACTTGCAAGAGCGGGCGCATCATTGATGCCGTCGCCCACCATCAAGACGCGCTTGCCACGCGATTTCAGCTCATCCAGCACAGCGATTTTGTCAGCGGGCTTCATTGCAGCTCGCCAATCGTCGATCTGCAGCGATTGTGCAACAGGCTCAACACTGGTCGCGCGATCGCCTGATAAAATGAGACAATCAAGACCAAGTGCTTTCATGCCGCGCACGGTTTCAACCGCATCGGGACGCAAGCTCTGGCGGATTCGGAAAACAGCAACCATTTCGCCATGGCGAAAGCAAATCAGCGAAGCATCAGGGTCAGCCGCCAATGCGGCTTCGGCTGCACGCTGCGCGCTGCAAAATTCCGCACTGCCAAGGCGCATTTCAAGCCCCTGCAGGCGTGTCATGACACCTGCGCCTGCGACTTCCTCAACTTGATCGAAAGCTTCCCGCAGTTGTGCAAGACCAGCCAGAGCGCGCGCGAGCGGGTGATGACTGGACAAGGAAAGGCGCGCTGCCCGCTCCACAATCTCAGGCGCAATCTCATCACGATTGACGAGGACCGGCTGCGGCAGGGTCAATGTGCCGGTCTTGTCAAACACGACAGTGTCAACTTCGCTCAAGCGCTCTATCGCATCACCAGAACTCAGCAAGACACCGCGACGAAACAACGCGCCACTTGCAACAACTTGAACTGCGGGCACAGCAAGGGCCAATGCACATGGGCACGTGATGATGAGAACCGCAATCGCAGTGATAATCGCATCATGAGCGCTCGCACCTGCCATGTACCAGCCAATGGCAGTCGCAAGCGCCGTCACGTGAACAACGGGCGCATAAAGCCGGGCGGCCCGATCACCCAAGCGCAAATAAGCATTCTTGGTGGTGAGCGCGGCTTCAATCATCCGCTCGATTTCATCAACAAGCGACTGGGATGAGCCCTTCAAAACACGAAGCCGGAGCGCACCATTGAAATTGATTGCGCCAGCATGAATGAGATCCCCCTCACCCACAACGCGCCGATGCGTTTCACCTGTGACCAGGCTGTCATCCACCTCCGAATGGCCGGACAAAACAACCGTGTCAGCTGGCACACGCTCGCCGGGGCGCAACAAGATCACATCATTGGCAACAAGACTCTCGGCAGGGACACAAATCACTTCGCCATTGGCGTTGATGCGATTTGCGCTGACGGCACGAAGTGCTGCGAGATTGGCCGCAACAGCCCGTGTCTTGCGGCGCATGGCATGGTCGAGATATCGCCCTGTCAGCAGGAAAAAGATGAGCATGATTGCGGAATCGAAATAGGCATGTTCCGCATGGTTCCATGTCTCGACCAAAGACATTGTCAGCGCCAGCAAAATGCCGAGTGAAATCGGCACATCCATATTGACGCCGCCACTCTTGAGCGCGCGCCAGGCACTCGAAAAGAAAGGTCTGCCTGCATAGGCTGCTGACGGGAGCACAATAAGCGCTGACATCCAATGCAGGAGATCGCGCGTCTCAACATTCATGCCGCTCACATGGCCTGACCAGACCGACACCGAGAGCAGCATGATATTCATGGAAGCGAAGCCAGCAACGCCGAGGCAACGCAGCAAGTAATGCGCAACGCGGGTCTCTGAGTCTTCTGACTGGTTCGACTGGAACGGATGAGCGGGATAACCCAGGCTCTCAAGCGATTGCACCAGCAATGCAGGATCTAGAGCACCATCGCGCCACTCGATCGTCAAACGGCGATTAGAGTAATTGACGCGCGCACGCAGAACCGCAGGCTCTGCGCCAATCGCCTTCTCAATCGTGACCATGGATTGCGGCGTCTCCAGCCCCTCAACCACGAGATCAAGCTGCGCAACTCCATCAGGCTTGCGCTGTACAAAGAGGGAGAGATCGACAGGACTAGTCATGGATCACTGAAGCGTCACGCGGTTCTGAGAGCGGAACATCTGCTCCCCATTGCGGGTCACGACCAAATCAAGCATCCAGCTTCCTGAGACTGCATCAATTTCGACGCGATATTCGCCCGGCGAAACTTCCTGCAGAGCAATATCGAGATCATGCTTACGGGCAATGGAGGAGGTGAGCCGTGCCTTCACATCAAGACCCGGTAGCAGTCGGCCGTCGCGATCCGTCAAGGACACAGCCAGCTCTGCCTTGCCGTCACGTCCCGGCGCAAAACTGCCCTGCGCCTGCCATCCACGCTCCACCTGCGCCCGCGCCTTGGCAATTTCGCGGTCATAGGCAAGGCCGCGCTCATAGGGTCGCTTCTCTTCAACGCCAGGAAAGGTCTTGAGCGCCAGATGAATCATCACACCGTTGACGAGAAAGACGACGGAAAAAAACATGACGATCAAGAGCAGGACCTTGCGTCCTGTTAGCCCCGGCTTTGCACTGACTGCGGTGCTCATCGCTTGCTCCTATTGGGCGAGACGGGTGAAGAAGTGCTCCTTCGCGCGCGCTTCTTCGCCAGTCGAGAGATCTTTGAGACGGAATCGCATTTCCACCTCGCGCGGCAGAGTGGCGCGCTCGGCCTTGTTCAGAGTTGCGTGGATTCGGATCTCACGCGTCTGGTCAGGGCCAACCTTGATGAGGGGCGCTCCGTCCTGACGCGATTCAATGCCGACAGCTTCGATCTGAATGCCTGAGATACCTTCTATTGTCAGAAGGAAAGTTCGCTCAGCCCGTTCCTTGTTTGAGAGGCGAAGCGTGAAAGAGTTGCGAACCGAGCCATCCGACAAGGTGACCAGAAGCGGATTTCGATCATGGATTGCTGCAACCCCCAGCGTCGAACGCGTCAGCAGCGCAAAAAGCATGACGCTGGCAACGACTGCAATCACTCCAACATAAAGGAGCGTGCGAGCGCGCAACAGGCGATAGACCGGCGGCTTCCCCTCAAGACGCCGCGCAATGTTAACATCAGTATCAAAGGCGATGAGGCGCGCGGGGCGATGAATCTTCGTCATCACCGTGTCGCAAGCATCAATGCATAAGCCGCATTGGATACAGGCAAGGTTCGGACCTTGACGAATATCAACGCCCGTCGGACAGACAGCCACGCATTGATCGCAATCCACACAATCGCCTGCAGGCTCTCCCGCTACCCGCAGCTGTTCAGCCTTCTTGACCGACATGCGTGGTTCACCGCGATCAAGCCGATAGGTGACATTGAGGGCATTTTCATCCGTCATCGCGGCCTGAATGCGTGGCCAGGGACACATATAGATGCACACCTGTTCACGCGCATGACCTGCGAGAAGATAGGTCGTGAAGGTAAGAATACCGATCCACATATAAGCGACGAAAGGCGCTTGCAGAGTGGCAAGGTCGCGAACAAGCGTCGGCGCATCCGCAAAGTAAAGAACCCAGGCACCACCCGTCCACCAAGCAATCATCAGCCAGATGATATGCTTGAGCGCCTTTTGCGCCGCCCGTTGCGCTGTCCACGGGCTCTTGTCTTTCATCATGCGCTCGCGGCGATCACCTTCGATGAAACGCTCCACTGCTAAAAACAGATCGGTCCAAACTGTTTGCGGGCACAGATAGCCACACCAAATGCGCCCCGCGATGGCGTTCATCAAGAAGAGCGTCAAAGCGGCGATGATCAGCAGGCCGGTGATGTAATAAACTTCCTGCGGCCAGATCTCGATAAAGAAGAAATAGAAGCGGCGGCCCGGCAGATCAATCAGCACGGCTTGCGAAGGCGCATCAGCACCGCGATCCCAGCGAATGAAGGGAGTGAAATAGTAAATGGCCAGCGCGACAGCCAGCACAGCCCATTTGATGTTTCGGTAAGTGCCCGAAACACTCTGTGGATAGACCTTTTTGCGCGACGCATAGAGTTGCGCCACTTGCGCAGCGGAGGCGATGCGCTCTTGCACACCGCCTCCTGCCTGAGCTTTCCTTCCGAGCTGGAAGAGCACGTTAGTTTTCTCCGCCTCCGAAGCCGTGCACATAGACGGCAAGGGCCTTGATCGTCGTGGACTCAAGACGGCCGGACCATGAAGGCATCACACCGCCACCACCAATGCGCACGCGCTCCATAATGTCAGCTTTGTCGCCGCCATAGAGCCAGACCTGGGTTGTAAGATTGGGGGCACCCAATTCACGATTACCCTTGCCCGTGTCGCCATGACAGGCCGCGCAATTGTCGTCATAGATCTTCTTGCCAGCGGCGAGATTTGACCCTTTGGGCGCGCGATTGGTGAAGGACAAGACATAATCCGTCACCTGCGAGATCTGATCCTGATCGAGAATCTTGTCGCGACCAAAGGCTGGCATGACGCCGGCACGCGTGTTGGAATCAGCATCCCAGCGAATGCCATGCTTGATTGTATATTCAATATCGGCAAGCTTGCCGCCCCAAATCCAGCGGTCTGCATGAAGATTGGGATATCCCTTCGCGCCTTGTCCGCCCGCCCCGTGACAAGGCGCGCAATTCGTCGCGAAAGCCGCTGAACCCGCTGCAGTTGCAAAAGCAAGAAGATCGGGATCCTTCTTCACATCGGCGAGTGCCGTTTTGGCAAGCTTGTCATTCATTGGACCACGCAAGGCCTGAAGCTTGCCGACTTCCTCGACAACTTCGCTACGCGCATTCCAGCCTGACATGCCTTTGGTGGCATCATTGATGAGTGGCACCGCCGGATAATAGACCATATAGGCCACGCCCCAAACGATGGTCGCATACATCGTGTAAAGCCACCAACGCGGCAATGGCGTGTTCAATTCGCGAATGCCATCCCATTCATGGCCGGTAGTTGCGGTGCCTGTTACGGCGTCGATATGTTTGGTGTCCGACATGGATCAATCCTCGCGCAGAGGGATCTGGGCTGCATCTTCAAACAGCTTGCGCCGCGAAGGAAGCAGGGCATAGACGAGGGCGATGGTGAAGAGCGTACCGAAGTAGATCGTCCCAAAGCTCGCCACGAATTCACGTACAGATTCGTATGTCATGTGAGCCTCACCGAATATTCGCCTTGTCATTGTAGATCTTGAAATCGACATGGGTGCCGAGCTGTTGCAGATAGGCCACCAGCGCATCAAACTCGGTCAGTTCACCCTTGTCGGCGCGTGCGTCGCGGGTGATTGCACGCGGATAGCGTTTTTGCAGGCCAGCTGCATCACCATCGACACTGCCCTGGGCCGTGAGATCGGCCTGCGCCTTCTCGATCATTTCAGCCGTGTAGGGCACACCTTCCATAGCCAGTACCTTCATGCGCGCTGCGATGCTGCGCCCATCAAGAGGCGTCTTCTCAAGGAAGGGGTAGCCCGGCATGATGGAGGTTGGCACCACAGAGCGCGGATTGCGCATATGGTCGCGATGCCAATCATCTGAATACTTGCCGCCAAGGCGAGCAAGATCCGGCCCAGTGCGCTTGGAGCCCCACTGGAAGGGGTGATCATACATGCTCTCGGCCGCGAGAGAATAATGACCATAGCGCTCCACTTCGTCGCGCAACGGACGCACCATCTGTGAATGGCAGTTGTAGCAGCCTTCACGCACATAGATGTCGCGGCCCGCCAGTTCGAGCGGCGTATAGGGACGAATGCCATCCACCTTCTCAATCGTGTTCTTCAGATAGAAGAGCGGCACAATTTCAACGAGCCCCCCGACCGAGATGGCAATGAGAATACCGATCAGCAAAATGATCGAATTCTTCTCGAAGATGGCGTGGCTGAAGCGAGATGTTGAGGTAGCCATGTGTCCGTCCTCCATCACTCGGCAGGAGCCAGCACGCCTTCGCGTGCGACCAGTTTTTCAGGAACCTCGCCAGACAGCGGCGAAGCGATGGTCTTGTAGATGTTGTAGGCCATGATCAGCGAGCCAGCGACGAAGAGTAGGCCGCCAAAGGCGCGGATGACATACATGGGATGCATGGCATCCGTGGTTTCCACGAAAGAAAATTCGAGGAAGCCAAGCTTGGTATAAGCGCGCCACATCAGACCTTGCA
>CAZLBA010000016.1:0-267 GCA_964557555.1 uncultured Beijerinckia sp. | reverse complement strand
CCGCCACCCACATCGCCGTGATGTAGAAGACGATGCCGATGGTAGAGAGCCAGAAATGCCAGGTGACGAGCTTGAGCGACCAAAGCCCCTTGCGGTTCCACAGCCACGGCACGAGGCAGTAGATGGCACCGAAAGAGACATAACCGACCCAACCAAGTGCGCCTGAATGCACGTGACCGATGGTCCAGTCCGTATAGTGGCTGAGCGAATTGACCGCCTTGATCGACATGAGCGGGCCTTCAAAGGTGGACATGCCATAGAAGGCAA
>CAZLBA010000015.1:0-38661 GCA_964557555.1 uncultured Beijerinckia sp. | reverse complement strand
GCCCGAAGTCTAAACTTGCCGAACAAATCCGACTCGCCGCCGGCTTATGAGCCATGGCATCGGATTGAATGGAATGCCTCGATGAAAAGTGACCTCATTCATTTCCTCTGCGACCCGGTCACGGGCGAGGCCCTGCAACTCCAGATCGAAAGGCGTGCAGGCGAGGACATCATCGAGGGAAACCTGGTTTCACCCTCTGGCAACAACTATCCAATCAGAAATGGCATTCCTCGCTTCGTGGAGCCTGCACAATTCTCAACGGTGGAATCGTTTGGCGATCAGTGGAACCATTTCAATTTCATTGAGCAAAAGCAGCACTGGCTGGAGCACACAGTAGCCAATACCTTCGGATCACCCGATGCGTTTCGTGACAAGGTGGTTGTTGATGCTGGCGGGGGCAGTGGAGCGCAATCTTTGTGGATGCTTGAAAGCGGCGCTCGGCGCGTCATCTTGCTGGAATTATCCCAGAGCGTTGACGATGTAGTTGCCCGTAACATCCCGGCAGATATGCGGGCTCGCCTCGATGTGATTCAATGTTCGATTGACCAGCCCCCGCTCAAGAAAGAATCGATTGAGGGCATCGTGATTTGCCACAATGTGATTCAGCATACACGCGACGTCGAAGCGACTGCGCAGGCTCTCTTCGGTCTCGTTGCTCCGGGTGGTGAATTTGTTTTCAATTGTTACCGACGCGGACGCATGAATGCGATGAATTTCATCCGCACTTATCTCACTTACGGCCCCATGCGCGCATTCATGCGACGCATGCCTTTTGGTGTGATTCTTTTTTACGCAAGACTCATGGGCGCGCTGCGGCTTGTTCCGATTCTCGGCTGGCTGCTGAACAAGTTGCGCCTGTCTCTCACGGGAAAGGTTCCGCATGTGAAGGGGGAGAGCTGGCTTGCGCGGCAGGGGCGCATTTATCGGCTGACGGCGCTCAACACCTTCGACACCTATGGCTCACATGCTTACCAGCACCATCTGAGCGAGGCAGAACAGCGCAGGATCATCGCCACGCTACAACCCGATGGTTCCAAGACCAAGAATCTCGGCGCTTATTTCCAGACACCCCAGCCCACAGGCTGCGCCGTACGCGTGGGTAAATGAAGCGGGAACTGGTGCCGGTTGCAGGAGTCGAACCCGCGACCTACTGATTACAAATCAGTTGCTCTACCAACTGAGCTAAACCGGCTCGCCTTAGGCAGGCATCAGCTACCAGCCCCGAACGCGTTTCGCAACTGGCAAGCGGGGGGATGCAACCTCCCTCCCGGCTCAGGCGTCAATGGGCATGGCAGAGCCCGTGCAGGATCCGCAGCCGGTCAACGAGATTTTGACCCGCAATATTGACGCCTTGGCGCAAAAGCGGCGGGATGCCGAACGGCGCGCCAGTCTGGAGGACCGGACGGCTGCGGTCATCTCGGCCTTTGCCGGCAGCCTGGCTTTCGTATGGTTGCATCTGGCAATCCTGCTTTTCTGGGTCCTGGCCAATCTCGGCCTCGTTCCCGGAGTGCCCCGTTTTGATCCCCAATTTATCATTCTGGCCACCACAGCCTCGGTGGAGGCCATCTTCCTCTCAACCTTTATCCTTATTGCCCAGAACCGCGCGGCCCAGCTCGCGGACCGGCGCAGTGAGCTTGATGTACAGATCTCCCTCCTGACCGAACATGAGGTTACCCGTCTTTTGTCCCTTGTGAGCGAAATAGCAGCCCGGCTGGAGATCGACGCCGCCCATGCCCCCGATCTGCACGAACTGAAGAAGGATATCGAACCGGAAGCCGTGATGGAGGTGATTGCCGACCGGGAAAATGCCAAGCATGGCGCCCGTAACCCCTGAAGACAGCTGCAGCCGGCCACGGGCGTCTCACCGGCTCCGGCGAGCTTAATTCACAGATCTAGGCCGGGTATTAACCGGGTGCAGAAATAGCTCTGTCAAGAAAGCCCCCCGGCTGGTAATCAGGGGGCGCAAGAGCGTCACCACTGCGAGCAGACCCAAGTGAGCCAGAACCGAGCCAAAGCCATCAGCCGGGCCGCCCTGCGCCTTGGGGCGGCACTCATTCTGGCCGCACCGCTGGCGGCTTGTTTCCAGCCCGTCTATGCCCCCAGCGCTGGCTTTGACCGCCGTGCGGCCCTGCAAGCTGTGCAAGTGGAGCCGGTTCGCGGCCGCCTTGGCCACTACATGACAGAAGAGCTGCGCTTCCTGCTGAATGGCACCGGCGAGCCAATGGCACCCAGATACAGGCTGGTCGTTGATTTTGCCACGGCTGCGCAGACACCGCTGATCGACACGGTCACCGGTCGTGCGTCAGCAAATTCTTTGTACACGCGGGCGGACTACAAAGTACTGCCCATCGGTGCCAGCTCACAGACCAAGCCACTGGCACAGGGCTTTGTCGTATCGCTCAGCGATTATGACCGCAGCAGCAACCGGTTTGCCAATGTGCGTGCCGCCCGTGATGCCGAAATCCGCAACGCCAAGAATCTGGCCGGGCAGATCCGCTCGCGCATCGCCGCGGAACTGCCGGCTTCCCCCTAATCAAGCGAGAGCGCCCTGCCCGTGTCCGACGCCCCACAAAAAGGGCTCTTAACGCGCCTTCTCGCCAAATGGCTGCGTGATCCCGGTGGCAATCTGTCGCTGATGAGCCGCCTGTTGCGCGACAATGGCGTGCATCACTGGAAGGGCTACGCGCTGGCCTTTGTTTTCATGGCCGCTACCGCTGGCGCGACATCGCTTGCCGCATGGATCATGCGCGATGTGATCGACAAGGTCTTCATCGCAAAAGACATGCAGGCGTTGTGGCAGATTGCAACCATCCTGTTCATCGTCAGCCTCGTGAAGGGTGGTGGCGCCTATGGCCAGCAAGTCACGCTCGCACGCATCGCCAATGGCATTGTCGCTGATGTGCGCCGGCGCATCTTCGACAAGATGCTCTCCATGTCGGTCGGCTATTTCATGGCGCGCCATTCAACTGATTTTCTGGCACGCCAATCTTTCATCGGCCAATCTGCCTCAGGCGCGTTAAACGTCGTCATTACTGCTCTCTCGCGTGATACGCTCACGCTCATCGGCCTTGTCGCCGTGATGATCCTGCAAGATCCGCTGATGGCCGTCATTGCCCTCGTCTTTATGCCCCTTGCAGTCGTGGGTGTTCGGCAGCTCGCGGGCCGCATCCGCAAGGTGCGCGGCGATGAATTCACCGGCACCGCGCAGATGACGCAAACCATGCAAGATGCCGTGCAGGGAATCCGCATCGTCAAATCCTACACGCTTGAAGACCATATGCGGCGCCTGCAATGGCAGGCAATCGCACTGCTGGAGCGGGCGGGCAACAAGTTGTCCATCGTCACGGCACGTTCAAGCCCGCTGATGGAAACGCTCGGCGGCCTCGCGATTGCGCTTGTTGTTCTTTATGGCGGCTGGCGCGTCATCGTGCATGGACAGGCGCCGGGAGCCTTTTTTTCCTTCATCACCGCCGTCCTCTTGGCTTATGAGCCAGCAAAACGGCTTGCGCGACTGCATGTCGAACTCAATGCCGCCATGATCGGCGTAACCATGCTCTATGATTTTCTCGACGAGCCCAATATCGAGAGCGAAGCAGCCGATCTCCCTGCCCTTCAGCTGACAGCAGGCGCCATCGAGTTTCGGGATGTCCATTTCGCCTATCGCGAAGATGAGGCGGTTCTGCATGGCCTGAGCTTTGTGGCAGACGGTGGCAAGACAACTGCCCTTGTCGGTCGTTCAGGCGGCGGCAAAAGTACCGTCATGTCGCTGCTTTTGCGTTTCTGGGAAACGGAACGCGGCGCCATATTGATTGATGGCCAGAATATTGCCGAAGTAACACGCCTTTCGCTACGTCATGCGATTGCCTATGTCAGTCAGGATAATTTCCTCTTCTCTGGAACGATCCGCGACAATATTGCGATGGGCCGACCGGGTGCGCGTGAAGATGAAATCATCGCCGCCGCCAAAGCAGCTCACGCGCATGACTTTATCATCGGCTTTGAGCAAGGCTACGACACGCCTTGCGGCGAGCAGGGACTGCAACTGTCCGGCGGACAACGCCAGCGCATCGCCATTGCGCGAGCCTTCCTCAAAGATGCGCCGATCCTGTTGCTGGATGAGGCAACCTCAGCGCTCGACAGCGAAAGCGAACGCGCCATTCAAGATGCACTTGCTGATCTGTCGCGCGGCCGCACCACTCTGGTGATTGCACATCGCCTCTCCACCATCCGCAATGCTGACAAGATTTGCGTAGTCGCCGATGGCAAGGTTGTGGAAGAGGGCAGCCACGATGGCCTGATGCAACAAAGCGGCTATTACAATAGCCTGCTCGCCACTGGCACGAACTAGCAAACCATCTCCGCCACGCAGTCAGCAATGGCCAACGAACTGGTGAGACCTGGCGATTCGATGCCGAACAGATTTACAATCCCCGGCACGCCATGCGCGCGCGCGTCTTGCACAACGAAATCCTGCGCATGCGCGCCCGGCGGGACAATCTTGGGACGAATACCTGAATAAGCCGGCAAAAGCGCCCCATCGCGCAAGTCGGGCCAGTAGCGGCGAATAGCCGCGTAGAAACTCTCGCCCCTTGCAGGATCGACTTCGTAGTTGATTTCATCGACCCATTCGACATCAGGGCCAAAGCGCGCTTGCCCACCAAGATCAAGCGTCAAATGCGTGCCCAATCCACCGGGCACCGGCACAGGATAGATGAGACGCGAGAAAGGAGAGCGACCAGACAGTGAGAAATAGCTTCCCTTCGCGAAATAGGCCTGCGGTATGTGAGCTTGCGGAAAGCCCTCCAGACTGCGTGCCAGCGCTGGTGCATAAAGACCTGCCGCATTGACGAATAATTTGGCGCGCAACTGCATCGGCTCAGTGCCGCCAGTATGAAGCTCGATCCCCGCCTCGCTCACACGCCCGCCTGTGACAGGCGTATGGCACACCAGCATGGCTCCATGATTTTGCGCGTCCCCCAACAGGCTCAGCATGAAAGCATGACTGTCGAGAATGCCAGTTGAGGGTGAATGCAAGGCACCAAAACATGACAGCGCGGGCTCCATGTCCCTCGCCTCCTGAGCGCTCATCTGGCGCAGATCATCCACCCCATTTTGCGCAGCCCGCGCGCGAATCCCTTCAAGCAGCAGGACTTCATCGGCGGATGTCGCAACAATCAGCTTGCCACAATTGCGATGGGGCAGCTGGCGCTCCTGCAGATAAGCATAGAGCGCCTTGCGTCCTGAGACGCATAAACGCGCCATGAGACTGTCTTTGGGATAATAGATCCCGGCATGGATGACTTCACTATTGCGCGCAGAGGTAACGGTACCAAAACTCTCCTGCGCCTCAAGGATCAGCACTTCACGTCCAGCCTGCGAAAGGGCACGCGCGACCGCAAGTCCAACCACCCCTGCCCCGGCAATCACGCAATCGACCTGTTCCACGACAGCCTCCAGCTTGGGAGCCTGTAGATCAAAGCAGGACTGACTTGCCAAGACCCCGCCCTTGAGATTTGATCCTTGGACAGACAAGCGGCCAACAGAGCTGCACTCAAGGGAGGCCCGCTCATGCGCATCTGCGGCTTCATTCTCGCAACTGCCCTGCTGACCTCAGCGGCGCAGGCTGACACTGTGGCAGAATTTTATCGCGGCAAAACGGTGGAGATCACCGTGCCGGGCTCCGCCGGGGGCGATTATGATTTACGTGCGCGCATGGTTGCGCGCCACATTGGCCGACACATACCGGGCCAGCCGCAGGTCGTCGTTCGCAACATGCCGGGCGGCATTGGCATCGCCGCTGCCAACCATCTCGCCAATACAGCTGCGAAAGATGGCACGACATTGACCATCGTGTTTCAGAACATGCCGGTCCTGCAAGCCATCGGCGCATCCGGCATTCAGTTCGATGTGCGCCGCTTTCACTGGATCGGCAACACAACCGATGGCCCGAATGTCGTGAATAGCTGGCACACAACCGGCATCACAAAGATCGAACAGCTTTACACGCAAGAGCTTGTGGTTGGCGCCTCTGGCACGGGGTCCAGCGGCTATGTCTATCCCGCTGCCATGAATGCCTTGCTTGGGACGAAGTTCAAAATCGTCGGCGGCTATCCGGGCGGCAATGAAATCAACCTCGCTATGGAAAAGGGCGAAGTCGGCGGGCGCGGTTCAAATAGCTGGGCCTCGTGGAAAAGTGGCCATCCGCACTGGATCAAGGAAAAGAAACTCAACATCCTTGTTCAAGTTGCGCTGAAGCGTGCACCTGATCTGGCAGATGTCCCGCTGATGCATGAACTGGCTAAGACCGAGGAGGATCGGCAGGTGCTCACCTTCCTGTCGGCGGATATGGGCATAGCGCGGGCTTTTGCCACAACACCCGGCACTCCGGCTGAGCGCGTCGCTGCTTTGCGAAAGGCCTTTCAAGACATGCTACGCGATGCAGACTTCATCGCAGAGACGACGAAAGTGCAGATGGAAATCTCCCCTTCCAGCGGGGAGGAGGCGCATCGTGTCGCCTCATCCATGCTTGATGTACCGCCCAATGTTCTGGCCAAGGCCAAAGCCTTGCTGACAGGCCCGTCGAAGTAACCCCACAGCTGCGAGATGAGCCATGCTCACACGCCGCGACTTTCAACTTTCTGCATGTGCATTTGCCACATCCACACTGGCCGCCCCCATGACGCAAGCCCAAGAGACAAAACACAGACGCGTAATCGTTGATGCACAGATTCATCTGTGGCAGGCCAACAGGCCTGATCGACCATGGACTGCCGGCTCTCAGGCGCAACTGCCGGAACCGATGACGATTGAACGCATCGTGCCGATCATGGATGAAGGCGGCGTGGACAAGGTCATCATTGTGCCACCTTCTCTCGAAGGAACGCGCTTCGATTATGGACAGGAGGCTGCGCGTCGCCATCCCGGTCGCTTCGCTACCATGGGCAGGGTCAATCTGAATGATCCAGCAGAAAAAGAACGCGTGCCGAAAATGCGCGAACAGCCGCATCTGTTAGGGGCGCGTTTCTTCTTCCAGCCGGCGGTTGCGAAATGGCTGACAGATGGCACCGCTGACTGGTTTTGGCCGATGGCGGAAAAGATCGAATTGCCGGTGATGTTTCTCACCATCGGTCAAACACCGCTCTTTGCAAAGATCGCCGAAAAACATCCGCGCCTGCCCCTCATCATCGACCATCTGGGCGTCACGATCGAGGCGGTGAAGGAAGGCGTGGTGGCGCAACGCATCGCGGAAACTGTGGCGCTCGCGAAATATCCCAATGTATCGGTGAAGCTCTCTTCAACGCCACTTTATTCAGCGCAAGACTATCCCTGGCGCGACATGGACGATCACATCAAACGTATCTTCGACGCCTACGGCCCCCGTCGCTGCCATTGGGGAACCGATATCACCAATTGCTTCGATAAAGGCCCCATGAGCCTGCGCGTCAAACACTTCACGCAGGACCTGAAATTCCTGAGCGAAGAGGATAAGGATTGGGTGATGGGGAGATCTATTCTGGAGAAGTTGCGCTGGACTTGAGAGTAACTGGCTGGGGCGGGAGGATTCGAACCTCCGCATGGCGGAATCAAAATCCGCTGCCTTACCACTTGGCGACGCCCCAGCAGGTGCGTTTGACGCACATGCGCTCTTGCGAGCGCGGCGGACCATAAAGCCCGACTGCAGCGCCTGCAACCAGGGCGCTGCATTTTTCTGAAGGGGCTGTGCAAGGAAGGCCGCAGGCGCGGCGTTTCTCCCCTTGAAGCCTCCCTCACTCCCCACTATAAGACGCGCATTCCGCTTAAAGCGGGCGTCGGAGTGTAGCGCAGTCTGGTAGCGCACCTCGTTCGGGACGAGGGGGTCGGAGGTTCGAATCCTCTCACTCCGACCATTTCCCGCCTCTTTCTCCTTGCTGCCCTAGGGACTAAGCCTCGCCGGTTTCGGCGGGGGCACTGGCATTTGCTGCGCTTGGTCCAGGGGATCCTCCGATTCTGGGGAGGGACCGAGAATAGCCACGAGAAAGGCTGCAAAACTGCTTTGCAGGGCCAGCAGAATGAGGCTCACCCCGACCACCAGCCCGGTTTGCGACGCAGATCCAACCAGCAGCGGCAGCCCCGCAAGACATAGGCCCCCAATCGCCAGCACCGCAGCAAGGCCAAGCTGGCCGCGGATAGTGGCATAGGCCCTCATCAAGCCGCGGCGAGCGGTCGGATGCCGGAAGCCCTCGCGGCAGGCATAGAGATGAGCACCCAGAGCGAAAAGGCTGAGGAGATGAGCCAGACACAGGGCGACACCCGCCAGCACGACGCCACTTCCGGGCAGGCTCATGACCATACTCGGCAGCGCGACCCCTCCCAGCAGGCAGCTGACGCCAAGAAAGACCCCACCCGCCACCAGCAGAAGGCTGGGGACCAGAAACGCCCAGGCGGGGCTAAGAAGGACCACAAAGCGTAAATGCGGCAGCACGGGTAACCTCAGGGGCTTGCGCCCTCCCGGCACCCGACGCCGCACATGGGAGGGCGATTCGCAGATTCGATGGCCGAGCAACGCGGCCTTGATGATCATCTCGGTTGTGAATTCGACCCCGCTGGCCCGCAGGCGCAAAGAATGAAAGGCTGCCGCAGAAACAGCCCGCAAACGACAGGTTGGGTCTGCGAGATAAACGCCGAAAAACCAGCGCAGAAACAAAGCCAAAAGCCTGTGGCGGAGGGGCCTGAAGATCCGCTGCCACAAGCTTGCGGCGGGGCTCACCCGCATACCCAAACACAGATCCGTCCCGCGCATCAGGGCCCGGATCATCGGCACGCAATCACGGAAATCACAGGAGCCATCGAGATCGCCCATGACGAGATAGCGACCCCGCGCTGCGGACAGACCACTCCTGAGCGCTGCCCCATAGCCGCAACAAGGTGCATCGACCACGCGAACACCATCGGCAATCGCGACCATTTGACTACCATCGCGGCTGCCCGCATCAGCCAGAATGATTTCGCCGGTCAGCCCCAGCTCTCGCTCAAGCGCGATGAGCCCGGCACGGGCATTGGCAAGCGCGAAGGGCAGAGCCCGCACCTGATTGAGACATGGCAAAACAATGCTGACATCGGGGGCCCTGCCCCTCTCGAAAAGGTCGTTTGGCATGAAAGAACTCAACTAAAAACGCTTGAACTATGCGTCAGGGACGACCCTGCCGCAACGGATCGCAAATTGATCCACACGGTCATCTTACACATGTTTGAACTGTCGCGGAAAGGCCCAAGCTGCGATATAATGAATGGATGAAAAAAGCCCCTGTAGAACCAAAGCGTCCCGGCCTGACGCAGGCCATGTTGGAATGGCATCAGGCGGTGCCGAACGACCGCATCGCGCATCTGGTGCGTGATGCCCGACGCGGCTTTGGGCGCTGCCTGCAACTGCGCCTGCAACAACGTGGCGTCGCGCTGGGGCACTGGACCTTTCTGCGCATCCTGTGGGTGCGCGATGGCTTGACCCAGAGAGAACTGAGCGATCTGGCCGGCGTGATGGAGCCGACCACTTTCGCCGCGCTGCGCACCATGGAAGGCTTGGGCTACATCAAGCGGCAACGTCGCCATGACAACCGCAAGAATATCTATGTCTATCTGACAGATGAAGGCCGCGCCCTGCGCGATCAGCTGGTGCCGCTGGCGCAGGAAATCAACGATATGGCGGTTGAAGATGTGAGCGCAGAAGATCTCGCCGCAACCCGCCGTGTGCTGAATGCCATGATCAGCGCCCTGCTGCGCTATGAATCGAAATTCGTGACCGAGAAACGCCGCGTCCCACTGCCGGGCGAGTTGACCAAGACAAAAACCATCGGCTGAGACGAAAGCGCGCCGCCAAGGACTCCCATCAACGCCTTATCGGCTCTGCGCAAGGATTTTTGCCTCTTTGGTCAGACGGCGCGTTTTGATCGCCTGGCCATCCCATGATGAAGATCGAGCATCCGCTCGCGCCAGGCAAAGACTGGATCATCCTCGGACAGGAATGTCTTGGATGAAACATTGCGCATCCACATGAAGCTGCCAAAGACACAATAATCTGCCCAGGCCGGCTTGGCGCCATTGATGAATGGCTGCTCCTGCAAGAGTGCGCGCAACGGTGACAGCGCAATGCGCAATTGCACCCGCGCCTCGTCTTCGCTGATAGCGAAACTCTCAAGCGATTTACCAATTCGCTCTTCGCGCGATTTACGGAAATAGGCGCGATCCTTCTCGTGAATATTGTTGTAAATGTCGAGAATGACGGCCTTGAAAGCGACGGCTGAGATCGCTGTCTGGGCGAAGTGGCGCGCAAAACTGGCGAGCGCCCTGCCCTGCTCTCCCTCGATCAGCACAGGTCGTTCAGGATAGCGCTGATCAAGATCTTCCGCGATCTTCCATGAATCATGCAGGATATGTGCGCCATCAATCAGCACAGGCACGGCCCCCTGACCGGAGGCCGCAATGACCTCCTTGTCAGAAAATCGCCAGGCAATAGTTTCAAGCTCAAGGCCCTTGTGAGCGCAAGCCATACGCACGCGCCAGCAATAGGGGCTGAAGCGAACCTCAGGGTCCGCTCCAGCAAGGTCATACATGCGCAGGCTCATAGCGCGACAATCCGCACGGGGTCTGGCTCTTGCGATCCCAGATGCACAGACTCGCCATGATTAAGCGCAGCTTCAATGCGCTTGATGAGTTCGCGCGCCGAGGCAGCCGACAGCTCAACGGCAACACGCTCTTTCGACTTTGAATCCACAAAGTCGATATTGAGTGCATGGTCGAGTGGCACATGAACCGGGTGATCGTAATAGATCACCGCCGTATCAACGGCCATCCAGCCCTTCTTGCCTTTAGCGCTTCCGAAGATCGGCGCCTTCTCGGTGATATAGGAACACATGAGCCAACCTCAGCGCAGATGACGACCGAAGAAGTCGTAGATCTTGTTCCAGCCATCGACTGCTTGTTCGACGCGATAACTCGGACGGTTCCAGTCAAAGAAGGCATGACCCGCGCCATCATAGCGATAGAACTCATAGGTCTTGCCATGTTGCTTCAAGATCGCTTCCGTCTCATTCACCTGCTTGACATCAGGCTGCTGATCTTCGTTGCCGAAGAGGCCGAGCATCGGACAGTTGAGATCCTTGGTGTAATCAATCGGCGCAACGGGCTGCTTGGCGTTAAGCGCCTCAGGCCCCGCCATGACGCGACCACCCCAGCAATCAACAGCAGCATTGACGCCGGGCAGACGACAGGCTGCCAGATAAGTATGGCGCCCGCCGGAGCACCAGCCGATCAGGCCAACCTTGCCATTGCTGTTCTTCTGTGCGCGCAGAAAAGCCATTGCGCCTGCGACATCGCCCAGCATTTGCTCATCAGCAATGCCACCTGCTGCGCGCATGCGTGCACCGATATCATCGGGATCGCCCTCGCCTTCGCGGAAATAGAGATTGTTGCAGATGACCGAATAGCCGTGATGCGCGAGGCGGCGCGTTGCTTCGATGCAGCTCTCATTCCAGCCGGGCAAATGATGGATGAAGACGATGCCGGGGAACGGGCCATCACCTTTGGGCCGCGCATAATAGGCATTGCCCTCATCGCCATTATGGCCCTTGAACTTGATTTCGTCGCAGATCAGGTCGCGATAGGTCACGCTCGTCCTCCCCTCAATGGCCCATTGGCCGGTGGCTCAACTATAGCGCCTTGAACGCCCTTGGGGAGAGGGTTTCACAAGAGACTTGGCGCAAGCGCCCATGGCTGCCAAAATGGGGCCAAAGGGAGAGACTGACATGCGCAGCCCACAAGACATTGGCGGCCTGCCCGAAGGCCCGATTGATCCAGCCGATCACAACCTGACTTTCTGGGAGAAACAGGCTGACGGCCTACGCGCTGCTGTTGGCGCCAAGGGCCTCATGTCGAGCCATGAAAGCCGCCGGGCCATCGAGTCGCTCGGCCATGATGCGATGGAGCGACTGACCTATTATGAGCGCTGGACGGCGGCACTCTCGCGCCAGATGGTAGACCGCGGCGTGCTCACGCAAGACGAGATTGACGCCAAGGTTGCGCAGGTGCGCCAACGCCTCGCAGAAACAGGCGAGTTGGAACTGTGCGAGGGTGAAGCGGAGAAGCTCAAATGACCCGCTTTCAACCCGGCGAACGCGTACGCATACGCGATGACTATCCCCCCGGCCATATCCGCACACCGATCTATCTGCGCGGCAAGTCGGGCGTGGTGGAACGCTATTTTGGCTCCTTCGAAAATCCGGAAGTGCTTGCCTATAATCTCAAAGGCCCGAAGAAAGATCTCTACAAGATCCGCTTTCAGGCAAATGATGTCTGGCCAGATTATCAAGGCTCACCCAACGACGTCATCGAAGCTGACATTTACGATCACTGGCTGGAGAAGCTGGCATGAGCGGAGATCATCACCACCACCATCACGACCATCATGATCATGACCATGATCATGACCATGGGCATCACCACTCTCCGCCCCAGCCCGATGACAAGGTGCATAGCTATCACCAGATCCTCAGCATCGCGCTGAAGGAACTGCTGATTGAAAAGGGTGTGGTTAGTGCCGATGAAGTGCGTCGCTTCATTGAGATGCGTGACTCCATCACGCCCGCAAATGGCTCAAAAGTTGTCGCCAAGGCATGGGTTGATCCCGCTTTCCGCCAGCGCCTCTTTGCCGATGCCAATGCCGCTGTGGCGGAGCTTGGCTTTGCCATGACGACAACAAAGCTCGTCGCTGTCGAGAATACTGACGACACGCATAATGTTGTCGTCTGTACGCTATGCTCTTGCTATCCGCGTGATCTTCTGGGGCTCCCGCCAGCTTGGTACAAGAGCCGCGCTTACCGTGCCCGCGTGGTTCGCGAGCCGCGGGCCGTGTTGCGCGAATTTGGCACAGAGCTCGCCGATGATGTTGCGCTGCGCGTGCATGACTCAACCGCCGACATCCGCTTCCTCGTTGTGCCGCAGCGCCCCGCAGGAACCGAAGGCATGAGCGAGACGGAACTCGCCGCCCTCGTCACGCGCGATTCCATGATCGGCGTTTCGGTGCTCGACAAGCCGCAATGACGAAAGCTGCAGATATAAGGCTTAATGGGCGGGTCGCCCTTGTGACAGGAGCGGCCAAAGGTCTTGGCCGCGCCATGGCGCAGGCACTTTGCCGCGCGGGTGCCGATGTTGTTTTTGCTGACATGGATGCAGGCGCGACCGGCAGCGCTGTCGCGGCGGTCGCATTCCGTGAAGGCTGCGGCAAAGCGATTGGCGTGCCTTGCGACATTACCGATCCACGTCATTGCGAACGAACGATCAGTGAGACGCTGCGGCTCTTCGGGCGGCTTGATATTCTCGTCAACAATGCCGGCAAAGGCCCCGCCCATCTTGAACAAGCACCCGGCACCAAGAGCAAACGCTTTTGGGAGAGTGATCTTGCGATGTGGCGCGAGATCATCGAGACCAATGTGCTTGGCACTTACTATATGTCGCGCTTTGCAGCGCCCGTGATGATCGCCCAAGGCTGGGGCCGCATCATCAATATCACGACGAGCCTCTCCACCATGCAGCGCCGCGAAAACTCGCCCTATGGTGTGAGCAAGACGGCGATTGAAGCGGAGACATTGATCTGGGCGCAAGATCTCGCAGGCACAGGCGTCACTTGCAATTCGCTCATCCCCGGCGGCGCGGTGAATACGGATTTTGTGAGCGCACGGGAGAAAGAAGAAGCTGCTGCCGCTGGGCGCGTACTTCTGGAACCAGAAGTGATGCAAGCGCCTGTTGTATGGCTCGCATCCCCCATGAGCGATGGCATAAGCGGCAAGCGTTATGTGGGCAAGTTCTGGCAGCCTGATGCTGATGTGCAAGAGGCACAACAGGCGGCATTGGAAGCTTCCGTCCTTCTGCCGCCTGATCGCGCGTGATTACTGCTTGCGTTTCGCCTCATCCATGATGCGCCACAGGCGCTCAGGCGTTGCTGGCATATCGACATGCCGCACGCCGAAGTGATGCAGCGCATCAACCAGCGCATTGGCCACTGCAGGCAAGGCACCCACACAGCCAGCCTCGCCCGCGCCCTTCACACCAAGCGGATTGGTGGGCGTCGGCACAGGGTGTGACTTGATCTCGATATGCGGAAATACTTCCGCATGGGGCATACAGTAATCCATGAAAGAGCCGGTCAGGTTCTGCCCGGTATCTGCATCAAAGCGGATCTCTTCCATCAACATCTGCCCGACACCTTGCGAGATGCCGCCGATGATCTGGCCCTTGAGCAATTTCGGATTGAGCACCGTGCCCACATCATCAACGACGACATAGCGATCAAGCTCAACGCGCCCCGTCTCTTCGTCGATCTCCAGCTCAACGATGTGGCAGCCATTGGGATAATTCTGCACCTTGGCATAGTAAGTCGCATTGGCATTCAAGCCGACTTCCATGCCTTCGGGCAGATTCTTCGGATTGAGCGAAGCCTTCGCCACTTCTTTCATCGACAATGAGCGATTGGTCTGGCGATTGGTGAAGACGCCATCGGCATAATCAACATCTTCGACCTGCAACATATGCGCAGCGATCTTCTTCGCTTTGCTAAAGACCTTCTCGGTCGCCAGCGTCACAACCGTGCCGCCCAGTGCAGAGGTACGCGAACCGCCTGTGCCTTCACCAAAGAAAACCTGATCCGTATCGCCCTGCAGATAGGTGATCTCGTCGGGGTGAATGCCAAGCTTGTCAGAGACGATTTGCTTGAAGACCGTCTCATGCCCCTGCCCCTGCGTGACAGCGCCGCACAATACAGTGATCGAGCCCGTGCGATCAAAGCGCACTTCCGCCCCTTCGTAACCCGGCGCACCGGCCTTTTCGATGGTAAATGAGATGCCGATGCCACGCAGCTTGCCGCGCTTGCGCGCTTCGGCACGACGCGCTTCAAAGCCCTTATAGTCGATCATCTCCAACGCCTGATCGAGCACCTTCTCAAACTCACCCGTGTCATACTTAAACGACAAGGCGGTTTGGTAAGGCATCATGGTCGGCGGGATCATATTGATGCGGCGGATCTCAGCCTTGTCCATGCCAAGCTCATCAGCCGCGAGATCCACAAGACGCTCGATGACGAAAGCCGCTTCGGGGCGACCATTGCCGCGGAAGGGGCGGATGATGTTGGTATGCGTATAAACCGCCGTCACATCGACATAGGCCGCAGGGATTTGATAGACGCCGGCCAGCGTGCCGACATTACTAAAAGCGCCGCTATCAGTGCCGGGTTGCGTATAAGCACCCATTGCAACCAGATTATGTACGCGAAGGCCAAGAAACTTGCCGCTCCTGTCGATGGCCAGCTCAGCATCCGACACATTGTCGCGGCCATGCGCGTCAGCGATGAAGCTTTCAGAACGCGTGCTTACCCATTTAACGGGACGGCCAGTGAGTTTTGAGCCAAGCAAAACAAGACCCACTTCGTTAAAGACGCCAGACTTCATGCCGAAGCTGCCGCCAATGTCACCCGCCACCACGCGCAGCTTGCTTTCAGGAATGCGCAGCGACTCCGCCAGCTCTTCGCGGAAATTCAAGGCGCGTTGAAGCGTCGTGTAAATCGTGTAGCGATCAGCAGCCGGATCATAATGACCAATCGAACCGCGGGTCTCCATGGTCGCAGCTGTCACGCGGGATATGTTGAAACGCTTCTTGATGATGATGGGCGCCGCCGCAAGCGCGGCATCCGCCTTTTCCTTATTGCCCTCGGTATAGACGAAGCAGATATTTTGCGGGCAATCATCATGCACCAACGGCGCACCGGGCTTGGCCGCTTCAGACAGTGAGGTCACAGCCGGCAACAAATCATATTCAATTTCGATCAGCTCGCCAGCGTCCTGCGCCTGATGCACGCTGTTAGCAATGACAAAGGCAATCGGGTCACCAACATAACGCACGCGATCTTTCACGAGTGCGGGGAATTTCGGGCGATACATGGGCGAGCCATCGCGGCGCGTCTTGCCCTTCGCAGTTGGCAAATCACCAAAGCCGGACTCGGCCCAATCCTTATGCGTCAACACCGCAACGACGCCGGGAGCTTTCTTCGCAGCTTCAATGTCAATACGCGTGATCTTTGCATGAGCATGAGGCGAGCGCAGCACATAGCCATAGAGCATGCCCGGAAAAGCCATGTCATCCACATAGCGCCCGCCGCCACGCAACAAGCGCGGATCCTCGAAGCGTGGAACCGGTTGACCGATTGCAAACTCACCCATGGGCTTCGCCCCCGTCATCATTTGTTTGAAAAGGAAAAGGCGGGCGCATGGCCCGCCAATCACTCACTTCGCGAGCTGCTCAACCGCACGGCGCGCATAGACCGTGATCAGATGCGAGCGATAGGCCGCGCTGCAATGAATGTCGCCCATCAGCTTGTCGGGCGACACTGCAATATTGGCGACGCTTTCGGGTGCAAACTTCTTTTCCAAAGCCTGCTCCATCTCGGTGACGCGGAAGACATGGGGGCCTGCGCCCGTCACAGCCACACGCACCTTCGCGCCATATTGTGCCACCATCACGCCGACAACAGCATAGCCCGAAGCCGGATGACGGAACTTCATATAGCAAGCACGATCCGGCACCTTGAAGCGCACAGCCGTGATGATCTCGCCCTGTTCAAGCGCGGTCTCAAAGAGACCGAGGAAGAAATCATCCGCTGCAATCTTGCGCTTGTTAGTTTCGATGACCGCATCGAGACCCAGACAAGCGGCAGGATAGTCAGCCGCAGGATCGGAATTGGCAACAGAGCCACCCACCGTGCCGCGATGGCGCACAGCCGGATCACCAATATTGCCAGCAAGCGAAGCCAGAGCAGGCAATGCCTTCTGCACATCCTTCGAGGCTGCCACTTCCGCATGAGGCGTCATGGCGCGCACAACGACTTCCTTGCCTTCAACCGCGATCCCCTTGAGGGCAGCGATATTGGCAAGGTCGATGAGATCGCTCGGCGCAGCGAGGCGGTTCTTCAAAGTCGGCAGCAGCGTCATGCCACCGGCAAGGAGCTTGCCATCATCGGCTGCATTGAGCTTGGCAGCGGCGTCATTCACATCGCTGGCGCGGTGATAATTGAAGTTATGCATGGCCAGCCTCCCTTAAGCCTTCGCAGCCATTTTGGCGCTGGCATCCATGATCGCTTCCACGATGCCCTGATAGCCGGTGCAGCGGCAGATATTGCCTTCGAGTTCATGACGTACGGTCTGCTCGTCGGCATTCGGGTGGCGGCGCGCAATATCGACGCCCATCATCACCATGCCCGGCGTGCAGAAGCCGCATTGCAGACCATGATGCTCGCGGAAAGCTTCCTGCATCGGATGCAGCGTGCCATCAGCAGCAGCAAGCCCTTCAATCGTCGTCACCGACTTTCCGTCAGCTTGGGCCGCCAACATGGTGCAGGACTTCATTGCCACACCATCCACATGAACAATGCAGCAACCACATTGCGTCGTGTCGCAACCCACATGCGTACCCGTGAGGCGCAGATGCTCACGAATGAACTGCACGAGCAGCGTTCGCGGCTCCACCGATCCCGAAACGGCCTTGCCGTTCACCGTCATTTTCACATCAATGTTCACGTTCGGACCTCCCGAAGAAATGTCGATAACGGCTCAAGCCGCCTTGCGATGTTTGGCATCCTGAACAGCGCGCCAGACGCGTTCAGGGGTGAGGGGCATGTCGATATGGTCGATGCCATAATCTTTCAGCGCATCAAGCACGGCGGAGACGATGGCAGGCGGAGCGCCTGTTGCACCGGCCTCACCAGCGCCCTTGACGCCGAGCGGATTGGTCTTGGCGGGCACTTCATTGAAGAGCGCTTCGATATGCGAAAGATGGGCCGCGCGCGGCATTCCGTAATCCATGAAGCTCGCGGTCAGCAGCTGACCCGATGCATCATAGACGACATTTTCCGTGAGTGTCTGGCCGACACCCTGCGCAACACCGCCATAGACCTGACCATGCACGATGAAGGGATTGAGCACGAAGCCGCAATCATCCACCGCCACATAATTCACGATCTGCACAATGCCGGTCTCTTCATCCACTTCCACCTCGACGACATGCGCGCCATTGGGGAAGTTTTCGCTGGGCAGATCAACATTGGCCGTCTCATCGAGGCCGGGCGACATGCCTTCGGGCAGCTTCTTCGCATCGCGCGCCGCTTCCGCCACTTCGGCAAGCGTCACGCTGCCAGCACCCGCTTTGAAGATGCCCTTCTCAAAGACGACCTTCTCTGCATCGCTCTGCAGCAGATGCGCGGCAATTTTCTTGCCCTTAAGGACGATTGCTTCCGATGCGAGCTTGATGCCCGCGCCACCAACCATGGATGAGCGTGAACCAAAGGTGCCGACAGAGAGCTTGGGCGCAAGACCCGTGTCGCCATCCACAAGGCGTACCTTGTCGAAATCAACGCCGAGGAACTCATTCACCAGCTGCGAATAAACGGTGAGGTGGCCCTGACCATGCGAATAGGTGCCCGCAAAGACCGTCACACCGCCATCATCATCCATGCGCAGGCGCATACCTTCCTGCGGACGGCTTCCAGCGCCTTCAATGAAGCTCGCAAGACCGATGCCGCGACGCTTGCCGCGTGCAGCCGCTTCCTTGCGACGCGCTTCAAAGCCCGACCAGTCAGCAGCCTTCAACGCCATATCAAGCGTGCCGGCAAAATCGCCCGAGTCGAGCGTGAAGCCCAGATGCGTCTTGTAGGGCATCTGCTCTTGCGTGATGTAGTTGCGGCGACGGATTTCATCGCGCGAAAGACCCGTGGCCTTCGCGCCCGCATCCATCAGGCGCTCCATGATATAATTGGCTTCAGGACGGCCAGCGCCGCGATAGGTGTCGGTGCAGATCGTATTGGTAAAGACAGGCTTCACCGAGAAATAGAAGTCCGGCACATGATAGACGCAGGGGATGATGCGCCCACCCCCTTCCATCGGAAGGCGCACGCCATTCTCGGAGAGATAAGCGCCAACATTGACGAGTGTTGCGAGTTTCATCGCAACGATCTTACCGTCTTTGTCGAAGCCCATTTCTGCATGATTGACCTGATCGCGGCCGTGATAGTCGGACACGAATGTCTCACCACGATCACCGCGCCACTTCACCGGGCGATTGAGTTCGCGCGCGGCAAAAGAAACCATCACCGTTTCAGGATACATCTTGGAGCGTATGCCAAAGCCGCCGCCCGTGTCCTTCGAGATGATACGCACCTTGGAGGGATCAAGCTTCAAAAGCTGCTGTGACAGGGCCATCTGCAAACGACGGCCGCCCTGACTCGGCGTGTAAACAGTGAGCGAGCCTGTCGTTTCATCCCATTCTGCAGCCGCCGAGCGCGGTTCCATCGGGCTCACAACCAGGCGATTGTTGATGAGATCGACCGCCACGCGCTTATGCGCTTTGGCAAGCTTGCTCTCGACATCGGCCTGATCGCCATATTCCCAATGTACGATCATATTGCTGTCGAATTGCGGCCAAACTTTCGGGGCGCCTTTGTCGAGCGCATGAGCAGTTGAGGCAATGGCAGGCAGCGGGTCGAAGTCGATCTCGACCACTTCGGCCGCATCGCGCGCCTGCGACGGCGTTTCAGCAACCACCATGGCGAGCACTTCACCCACGAAGCGCGTCTGCGCGACCGGCATGACCTGACGCTCAGGCTTGCTCATGGGGCGACCCGAACGATCCTGATACATCGCATCATTCACGAGATGGCCGACGCCCTTGTCCACGAGGTCCTGCCCCGTATAGACGGCCACAACGCCATCCATATTGCGCGCGGCGCTGGTATCCACCGAAGTGATTTTAGCATTCGCATGAGGCGAGCGCACAAAGGCGGCATAAAGCTGCCCATCCAGATTGATGTCATCCGTGAACTGCCCACCGCCCGTTAGCAGGCGGACATCTTCCTTGCGCCTGACCGGTTGTCCGATTCCAAACTCGCCCATACCGTTACCGTCCCAGTTGGCCCTTGCCGGGCTGCCCTCATTTTTCTGCGCATTAAAGCCATGGCGGCTTCAAGCGCAAGCCGTTACGCGCGCGGCGCGCTTTGTCCGTCGAGATGCGCCACCACCTCGTCCACATGCATCACGTCGGCATATTTGTGATGAATGTCGAAGAGATTGACTTTATGGGTCAGCTCAGCGCGATCAAAGGTGCATTCCTCCACCACGCTGATGTGATAGCCGGTGGAATAGGCATCAACCGTGCTGGCGCGCACGCAGCCCGACGTCGCCTCACCGCAGATGATCAAGCTACGGATACCCAACAGCGTCAGATGAGAAACAAGCGGCGTGCCCTGAAAAATGCTCGCGCGCTGTTTGTAAATGATGATGTCTTGCGGCTGCGGCTTGAACGCGTCGTGAATGTCATAATCGCCCGGCTGGATGTTGATCGGCGGGCGCTTGGTTGAAATGGCCCCTGCAGGGCGGTTATTCGCGCGATGATCCTGCGTGCAATAAAAGATCGGCAGCTTGGCGCGGCGCGCAGCTGCAATCAGTTTTTGCGTGGGCTCGATCGCGGCATGGGCATATTTGCCGCAGGAATTGGGGAACTTCTCTTCCAGCTCGACAGGCTCACCGGGGCCGCCCTTGAAGCAGAGATTGTAGAGATCAATGACGAGGAGCGCCGGATCGGGGCCGACCCGCGTTTCGCGGCGGAACTTGGAATAGAGTTTCAGATCGTCCGCGGGGACGACATCCTTCCAGCAATGATTCTCAAACTCGTCGATCGACGCCATTCCCATCTCCTGAGACCAATGTGGACGTGCACAAGCGCCGAGGCAAGGCCTCTTGGCCCCTGTTGACCTCCCCCCGGCGCGCCATCTTTTGGTTGATGGCGGTTTTATCAAATCTAAGCCCTCTGGCGGCTTTTGCTCAAGTGCGGCAGACTGGCGCCATGTCACCACACAACCACACAGGGACCAAGGAGGAGCAGCGCTACCGCGTCGAAGCGGTGACGCGAGCCGTGCGGCTCTTGCGGGGAATGCGGGAAAACGGGCCCCAGGACGCCGCTGCGCTGGCTCAGGCAACCGATACGCCACCCGCTTTTGCCGCTCAGGCGCTGGAGACGCTGGCCCGCCATGGGCTCGTGCGCCCCCTCGCAGAGGAATGGGGACTTGGCCTCAGCTGGCTGAAAATCGCTGATTCTCGCCGCCGCCAGACCGATTTGCGCGAATTGGCCCTACCTGTCATGCGTCGCATCCGCAATGAGGTGGATGAAACCGTGATTTTATGCGTGCGGCGCGGATTGCGGCGCATCAATATCGACTATGTGGAAAGCACACAGGCCATCCGCCGCGTGACCCAGCACGGCTTCGAGGCACCGCTCCATGTGGGGGCAGCCGGGCGGGCCTTGTTGAGCCACACCAGCCCGGACGAGCTGGGCGAATATTTTGCTCAGGCGACCACCAGCGCCGCACGGGGCGCCAAGCTGCTGGACGTTGCCCATTACGCGCAAGATCTGGAGCGGGTGCGGGAGCTTGGCTTTGCCGTCGTGAGCGGGGAAATGACCCGCGACACAGTTGCCGTCTCCGCGCCAGTTCGCGATCACACGGGCGCAGTCGTAGCTGCGCTGACCATCTCGGCCCCTTCTGACCGGGTGACCGAAGAGCTGCAAGACGCCTGCACCCGCGCCGTCATCACCGCGGCTCAGCAATTATCCGAGCTGCTCGGCTTTGGCGCGACCCATCTTTCCCAGAATCAGGAGTAGAACTGATGAACTTCAGCGACCGGCGCGCACGGATGCGCGCCCTTATCAATGGACCCGGCTGCATCTTCCCCGCTTCCGTCGCTGACCCCGTCTCCGCCCGCATTGCAGAAGATATCGGCTTTGAAGCTGGCATGTTGGCCGGCTCTGTCGCTTCGCTCAGCGTTCTCGGCGGGCCTGACCTCATCCTGCTCACATTGTCGGAATTTGCCGAACAGGCGCGCCGCATCTGCCGCGCAACAACCATGCCCATTTGTGCGGATGCAGATCACGGCTATGGCAATGCCCTGAATGTCATGCGCACAGTGCAGGAACTCGAAAGCGCCGGCATTGCGGGCCTCACCATCGAAGACACATTGCTGCCGCGCCCCTTCGATGACGGCAAGACGCGACCCACCTCAATTGAAGAAGGGGTGGGCAAGATGAAAGCGGCTGTTGCCGCGCGCACAGATCCGCAACTCATCATCATGGCACGCACGGGCGCGATCGGCATGACCGGGCTTGAAGACACGCTTCAGCGTATCCAAGCCTATCAGGAAACGGGCGCTGATGTGATCTTCCTCTCAGGTGTGAAGACGCGTGCTGAAGTCGAAGCCATTCACGCCGTTGCAAAGCTGCCCGTGGTGCTTGGTACGATGAGCGCCGAGATCGAAGACAAGGCTTTCCTTGCGGCTCACGGCATCCATGTCGCGCTGCAGGGCCATGCCCCCAGCATGGCAGCGATGGAAGCAACGCGCGCGACATTGCAAGCGCTGCGCGATGGCGTGAAGCCCAAGGACCTCACAGGTCTCGCCAGCGAAGCATTTGTCAAAAAGGTCTCGCGCGATGAGAGCTATCGCGACGCCATCAAGAACTTCATGACGCGCTGAAGAACCTCTGTCGCAGCGACGGGGTGAATTCACCCCGTCTCTATGCTAACAAGCCGCAAAGGCATAACAGGAGGAAATCATGGCTGCCGTTTCGCCGCAGGACTTCGAGCGTGCGGGCAATATGGATGAGCTGCTCGCCCTGCTCGCCAAAGCTGGCATCGAGAATGGCTGGGCCAAGCGCGAACCTTCCATGTATGCCAAGCCGAAGAAGCCTTTTATTCCGGCCCGCTGGAGTGGCGCCCAAGCGCGTGCCGCCCTCGATGCTGCGGGCCGCTTCGTCAATACAGAGCTGGCTGAACGCCGCAATCTCATCCTGAACAATCCCGTGCCGGGGAATTTCTATCCCACCGTCACCACGCTGGTGGCTGCCTATCAGATGGTGAAGGCGGGTGAGCTTGCCCGCTCGCACCGCCACACAGCCAACGCGCTGCGTTTCGTGCTCGATACCAAGCCGGGCATGTACACAATCGTAGATGGCAAGAAGATCCCGATGGAGCCGAATGACGTGCTCCTGACGCCCAATTGGTGCTGGCATGGTCATGCTAATGAAAGCAGCGGCGCTGGCTATTGGATCGACTTTCTTGATGTGCCGCTGACGCATCTCCTGGGGCCGATGTTTTTTGAGCATCATGAAGAGCGGGTCGAGCATACTGACATCGTCGCGCCAGACTCCCCTGCCCGTTTCGCCTTTACCGAAACCATGCGCAGGCTTGAGGCAGAAACGGACATTGCGCCCGGCCATCGCGAGATCAAGCTGGGCGATCCGGCTTTGACAACAATTGCGCTGAGCGTTGTGCGCCTCGATGCAGGCGCATCCTTCACAATGAAGCCCTCGACGCTCAGCTGCATTTATGCCGTGATGCAAGGCACAGGGCGCGCCGTGCTTGATGAAACGGTGCTTCTTTTCGAGCGTGGCGATGTGATTGCAGCCCCCAGCAGCACCGCCCAAAAGTTCGAAGCTCAGGAGCAGTGCTATCTGCTTCGTGTCACCGATGAGCCTTTGCTGCGCTTCCTCGGCTGGCTGCGCGACATCGAACAATAAGGAAGACGAACAATGGCTTTTGATCGCGACGAACTCATCAATGAGCTGGTTCTTGCCAATCGTATTCTGGCGGCCAATGGCGTGGTGGATGGCTTTGGCCATGTCAGCATGCGCCATCCAGAACGCGCGGACCGTTTCTTTCTCTCGCGCTCACGCAGCCCGGAGCTCGTCGAACATGCCGACATCCTTGAATTTGGCCTCGATGGCCAGCCGATCGACAGCAAGGAGCCCTGCTATCACGAGCGCTTCATTCATGCCGCTGTCTATGAGCTGAACCCGGAAGCCAATGCCGTTGTGCATAGCCACGCGCTTGAAGTGCTGCCCTTCACCATTTCAGGCGTGCGCTTGCAGCCTTGCATTCATACAGCGAGCCAATGTGGTGAGGATATTCCACTCTGGGACATTCGCGACACATTCGGTGACACCAATTTGCTGGTCGCAAATATGGATCAAGGTCGCGACCTCGCTAAAAAGATGGGCCGCAACCGCATCGCCCTCATGCGGGGCCATGGATTCACGGCGGCTGGCCGCACGCTGGGCGAAGTGATCAAAGCTTCGATCTATCTGCCTCAGAATGCCAAGGTGCAAAAGGAAGCCATGATGATGAGTGGCGGCAAATATATTCCGCTCTCATCTGGCGAAATCGCCGTGCGTGATGCTGATGGTCCCGGTGGCAAGGATCTCTTCCGGGCGATGGCCTATTGGGCGCATAAGGCCGGCTGCAGCCATCTTCTCAACTACAAGAAAAAGGTCTGATCAAGCGCTTGCGCGTCCTACCGGCTTCTCATCTTTGGAGGGCACAGGACGCGCGCCCTGCCCCTGTGTAGCGGTCAGTTCCGCGTCAATCTCTGCGCCGATCAGGATGACCAGCGCCGTGACCCAGAGCCACAAGAGCAGGATGACAACAGCAGCAAGCGATCCATAGGTTTTATCATAGCCGCCAAATTGCGACACATAGAGCGAGAAGGCAGCAGAGCCCAGCAGCCAGAAAAGCGTCGCAACAGCAGCTCCCATGGTGATCCAGCGCCATTTGGGCCAAGGCTTGCAAGGACCGAAGCGATAGAAAACCGCAAATGCAAGCTCAATCATAATCGCCAGGATTGGCCAGCGGCCCCATTCGAGGGCAAGGCGCAAAGTTCCTTCCAGATTGAAGAGCTTCGTCACTGCAGGCACAATCGCGACTGCCACCAGAGCAACAATGGCCAGCACGACAGCAAACAAGGTCAGCGCCAGGGCCACCACCTGCTGCATGATGTAACTGCGCTTCTCTTCTGCATCATTGGCAATATTGAGACCCGTCATCAGCGATGAAGTGCCAGATTTCGCACTCCACAAAGCCAGTGCAAAACCGATCAGTGCAGCCATGTTCAGCTGCGTGCGCCCCTTTGAGGCGAAGGAACTGACTGCACCCTCCAACAAGGTGAGCACTTCGGTGGGCAGAAAGGCACCCAGACTGTTGAGTTGCGATTGCACGGCAACAGGATCGGCAAAGAGGCCATAAAGCGAGATGAAAGCGGCAATGGCCGGAAAGATGGCCAACATGGCATAGAAAGCGACGCCTGCTGCAACCAGTGTAAGATTGTCGCGCGATATACGCTGCACCACGGCCATGATGATGGCAGCCCATCCCTTCCTGTGCTGCTCACTCTGCTTGTCTTCGTCATCCAGAGCCCTGTCATGCTCGCCGCGCAACAAGCCATGCCGGGGCGCAGGAAGCGCAAGACGGCCACGCCCCTGCCGGGCGACAAGCGAAAGCGCCAATACCGAAAGCCAGTCGCGCAAAGCTGTCATGACGCAACCTTCAACACCACATATCAGGCGCAATCACTGGAAAGGCTGCAGGGTTCCGCTTTACGCAGGCGTTGCCTCGACCGGCTGGTCATGGACCAAAGCCCAGACCTGATCCTCCAGCGCATGAAAATGCGGATCACGCTTCAGACGCAGCTTGCGAGGTCGCTCAATATTGACGGGAATATCAGCCTTCACGCGGCCTGGGCGTGAAGAGAAAACAATGACGCGATCCGACAGATAAACAGCTTCGTCGATCTGATGGGTGATGAAGAGCACCGTCTTTCTTGCCTTGAGCGTGATCTCGATCAGCTCTTCCTGCATGGCTTCGCGTGTTTGTGCATCAAGCGCCGCAAAGGGCTCGTCCATGAGCAAGAGTTGCGGATCCATGACCAGCGCGCGCGCAAGATTGACACGTTGCTGCATTCCACCGGACAGCTCGTGCGGATAATGCTGCTCAAAACCTTTCAAACCCACCATGTCGATGAAATGATGTGCACGCTCCTGCGCTTCCCGCGCAGCGCAGTTCTGACATTCGAGCCCATAGGTCACATTTCCCAGCACGGTTCGCCAGGGAAGCAGTGAGGCATCCTGAAACACGACCGCCCGATCAGGACCTGGCTGCGTGACCGCTTTGCCATCCACAATGATCTCGCCTGAGGTTGGACGCAGCAAGCCATCCACGATGTTGAGAAAGGTCGTTTTGCCGCAGCCAGACGGCCCTACAACAGAAACAAACTCTCCCTCACGGATGGAAAGATTGATGCGATCCAGCGCCACCAACCGCGACTGGCTACGCGGCTGGTAATAAGACAGCGAGATCTCGCGAGCTTCGAGCTTGATGGTCACAGAACCTCCCCGATCCGGTCTTTTGCCGGAATGGGGACAGTCTAGCCGGGGTCCTGCCGCGGCTCAAGCAGCCTGCCCTGCCGCCGCCCAGATCAATTGCTGCCGGCGGGCAGCTTCATCCGCACAGCGCCAAGCGGCTTCCTGAAAATAGTCGGGCGCATAGCGCGCTGCCTGATTCTCTCGCACGACAACACGGCTGATCGCCGTGCGCGCCGCATTGAAGAAAAATGTGTAACGATGCCCTTCAATTCTGTGTCGCAAGGCGATGAAGGATGGCGTCACACGTACGACAGTGAAATCGTGACAGCCAAAGGTAAGAAAATTTTGTTCCAATTCGATGTTGCGCGTCTGAACGCTCATGATGTCTCCTTATGCGTTGCCATATCAACGCGGCCAGAGCTCTCCGGTTCCGTTCAGCGCGCGGGCTTGAGGGTGACGATATAAGCAATGAGTGGATCAATCTCGTCCTCGCGCACGATGATATTGGGCATACCCGCATGGCTGGTGCGCAAGAAGACGCGCAGGGACAATTCATTGGTGGAGGGCAAGGCGGCGATGGCATCGAATGTTGGCGCATGGGCCACGGGACTTTTGCTTTGCCCGCGCTGCACCGCATGGCATGAGCCGCAATCCTGTTCCGCTACACGTTTGCCTGTTGCAGGGTCTGGCTGCTGCGCCAGAACTGTCCGCGGCACGAAAGTCAACATGAAAGCGATGATGTGGCAGCGCATGGCGGCTCCCTCCTCGCAAAGAAGCTAGGGATGTTACCCACCAACAGCAAGCTTAGCCGGGAAGGCTTGAGCGAAACTCTTTTTCGATGGCGCGCATCACTGCAGGACTTGCCGGATCGGTCACAGTCGCGAAGACCTCCGCAACATGGCCATTACGACCGACGAGATATTTATGGAAGTTCCAGCGTGGCAATTCGCGAGGACGCTGCTGGGCGGCCCAGCGATAGAAGGGATGCGCATCAGGACCAGTGACTTTGGTTTTAGCCGTCATCGGAAATTTGACGCCATAGGAATGCGTGGTGGCATGGATCTCATGTTCGCCGCCCGGCTCCTGACTTCCAAAATCATTGGACGGCACGCCGATGATCATGAGGCCCTGCGACGAATATTGCTCCCACAGTTTTTGCAGGCCGGCATATTGCGGCGTAAACCCGCAAAGCGATGCCGTGTTGACGACAAGAATAGGCTTGCCCGCGAAATCACCGAGCCTTATTTCGCCACCATCAAGCTTGTCGAAAGAGATGGTGTAGCAGGTGCGCTGGCTCACGGCTGGCGCCTGCGCCCAAGCAGGGCCGCTCACCATGCCAGCTGCCGCCATCAAAAAGAAGCGCCGGTCCATCACAACCTCCACTATCCTCTATGATACGCAGCCCGGATCACGACGCAACAGAGGCTTTGGCCAGAGCAGGGCTTGGGCTAAAAGGGTGCCAGACACATGTCGGAGGAAAAATGATTATCGACATCTATACCCATCTCGCGCCGCGCAGCTTTCTGGACCGCATGGTGGTACTGGCCCCCAAGCTCGGCAACATCGTGAACCGGCTTCTGGCCGTGAAACCCATCTCCGACCTCGATGTGCGCTTCCGCGACATGGACAGCGTGCCAGATTATCGCCAGCTGATCAGCCTGCCCAACCCCTCCCTCGAAGAGATCGGCCCAGCGGAAACAGGTGGCGAACTCGCCCGCATCGCCAATGACGAGATGGCGGAACTGTGCCGGAAATATCCTGACCGCTTCGTCGGTTTCGCAGCTGCCGTTCATCTGGGTGATGTCGATGCTGCCATCCGCGAGGCCGAGCGCGCCGTGAAGCAGCTCGGCGCGAAGGGCGTGCTCATTTACAACCATGTTGCGGGCCTGCCGCTCGATGACAAACGATTCCGCCCCTTCTTTGCCAAGATGGCGGAACTTCAACGCCCGATCTGGCTGCACCCCACCCGCACGGCAGCGGTGAAAGATTACGCAGCGGAAGAAAAATCGCGCTTTGAAATGTGGTGGTGCTTTGGCTGGCCCTATGACACATCCGTCGCCATGACACGGCTTGTGTTTGACGGCCTGTTTGACCGCCATCCTGATCTCGAAATCATCACCCATCATTGTGGCGGCATGATCCCCTTCTTTGATGGTCGCGTGGGGCCGGGCCTTGAGGTTTTGGGTGCACGCACGTCAGATGAAGATTACTCGCAGGTGCTCTCCTCGCTGAAACGCCCACATATGGACTATTTCAAGCTCTTCTATGGTGATACTGCCATGTTCGGAGCAACCACTGGCGTAAAATGCGGGCTTGATTTCTTTGGCCCCAGCAAAATCGTCTTTGCGACGGATGCCCCACTTGGGCCGATCAAAAAGACCTATGACGGACTGGCTGCGATGGATCTTTTGAAAGAAGACCGCGATGCCATCTTCTATGGCAATGCGGCGCGCTTGCTGCGTCTATGAGCCTTTGTGATTTTGCTGCAATGGCACTTCCTTCATCAAGGCCAGCGAGATGAAGGTGAGAATGAAGCCGGCAGCGGTTGCGTAAAAGATGACCTGAAAATTGGCGGCCGCCTGTGCGCGGTCGCCAAACATATTGCCACCGAGATTTCCCAGCACGATGACACCATAGGCTGCCACCATCCCGGTTGCCATGAGGCTACGGATGAAAGCCATGGTTGAGATGGAGATACCCATCTGATGCAAGGGCACCGCATTTTGCATGGCAACGGTTGAAACAGGCGCCACAGGCCCAAAGCCCATGCCAATGAGCACGATCACGACCTCAAACATGGTCAGTGAAATATCCCGCGAGTTGACGGCGAGATAGAACGAGGCCGCAATACACAGAACCAGACAGACAAGCGGCGGATACTTGTAATGGGTGATCCGCCCAGCAATTTGTGCACTGACCAATGCACTGCCATTCACAGCCGACATCAAGCCAATCATGTAAAGCGCTGCCGCCACCGGCGGCAAACCATGCACGGCTTGCAGATACATGGGCAGATAGATGTTGAGTGCCATCAATGTCGCCCAGCCCAGCGCGTTCGACATATTGGCGAAGAAGACAATGGAGTTGCGCAGGATGGACAGGGGAATGAGCGGCTCTTGCACGCTCAGCAAACGCCACACAAAGGCAATCCACATCACAGCAGAAAGGGTGCTCATGATGAGGATCTCCAGCGAATTCCACGCATAGGTCCTGCCACCGGCATTCAAAACAAACATCGCCGTTGTGCTGGCCATGACGATGAGGGCAGAACCCAGCAGATCAAGCTTATGCGGGCGCTCATAGCGCGGCAGCTTCTTCAACAAATGCCCCACCACCGCCAAAGCCACGAGCCCCATTGGCACATTGATCCAGAAGATCACTGACCAATGAAAATGCTGCGAGATGAAACCCCCAAAGGCAGGGCCAACAAAGCCGGAGGTGATATAGGTCATCGAGAAATAGGTGTAATAACGCGCCCGATATTTGGGCGCGACGATATCGCCCAAGATCGTCATGGGCACAGAGATCAATCCTCCCGTGCCGAGCCCCTGAATACCGCGCCCGACAATCAGCATTGGCAGATTGACAGCCGTAGCAGCCACAAGAGCACCGACAACATAAAAACCAATGGACAGCAGCAAGGAAAGCCGCCGTCCATAAATATCGCTGATCTTGCCATAGAGTGGTGTTGTGGCCGTGGCGGTCAGAAGATTGATCGCCATGACCCATGAAAGATGACTGGATGCGCCGAACGACTGGCCAATCGTCGGCAAGGAGGTGGACACCACGGTCTGATCGAGCGAACCCATGAAGGCGGGCACCAACACAGCCCCCACGATCCACATGGTCTCGCGATGGGTGAGTGGTTGTTGCTCGGCCCGCGTGGTGTCATCCATCAGATCAGGGACCGCGGCAGATCACGTTGAGCAGCGCCTGACGCTTCTCACCCTGCACGACCTTTAGCGCCCGCTCGATGGCCTTGGGCATGTCGGCTGGATCTTCCACCGTCTCGCCATAACCACCTGCCACCTGCACCGCCTTGTCGAATTGCAATTGCGGATCAAAATAGGTCAGTGGCTCGCGATTGCTCTTGGCCGCAAAACCGTCGGGATAGACCTCCCGCGTATTGCGCTTCACAGCACCCCACATCTGGTTGTTAAAGACCACGGTGAGCATGGGCAGATTTTCTGCCGCCGACACATAATGCGCCGGGATCGGGTTGCCGAACATATAGGCGCCATCACCGACCGTGCAAATGACGAGCTTGTCAGGACATGCCGCCTTGACCCCAAGCGCAGTCCCAAGACCCCAGCCAAGGCCACCAGCCGCACCAACCGAGAACATGGTGCCCGGCTTGGTGAAACGCATATGTTCAAAGGTAATCGGAGATTCCTTGATGAGGATTGCGTCCTCACCCTTCACCTGATCAAGGCAATGCGTAATCCATGCGGGGGACATGGGTTTGGCGTCACGCACTTTCGCAATGGTCGCAGCCCATTGCTCGCGCTGTTCGGCGCGTGTAGCGGCCAAGCGCTTGCGACGATCCTCGACCTGATCGCGCGCTTGCGGGATGCGCGTGGCAAGCGCTTGCGTCAAGGCATCGAGTGTTCCACCCAGTACGCCGCTGATGGCAAGGTCACAAGGAAAGCCACGGATCGGATATTGCGAGAAGAGCGGATCAACGCCGATATGGATGATCTTGGCATCGGGGTTCGGCGCGCGCTTCGACGGAATCCACGGCACATCACATTCGATGACGATGACGCAATCGGAGTCTTTCATCAATGCTTCAGGTGTAAAGCCCAGATGCATCGGATGATCCGTCGGCAGCGCGACATAGCGCGGCTTGCGCTGCACCACCGGAATGGCGAAAGCCTCGGCAAGTGCAGCCAGCTTGGCCACATCGGCTTCATCACGGCCCGCACTGGATGTGATGATCATAGGGTTCTTGGCTTTCGCGATCATCGCCGCCGCTTCATCAACGGCATTGAGATCGGGGAAAGGCGCTGAGGGCGTGCGATGGCGGGAGGGTGACTGGAAGCTGACGCTTGTTTTTTCCGCCAGCACTTCGCGCGGTAGCGTCAGATAGATCGGTCCCTTGGGCTCGCTCATGGAAATATTGATGGCGCGATCGACCGTTGTTTCCAACACATGCGCATTGGGCAGCGAGTAGTCCCATTTCACGAATTCACGCACCATCGCGCCCTGATCGCGCATTTCCTGCGGCCAGTGAATTTCGCCGGAGCGCTGGCCAACAAGGCCGCCCTCTTCGCTGAAGGGTGTACGACCTGCGCTGAAGAGAACAGGGATATTCCCGCGCCAGGCATTCATGACGCCGCAGACCGCATTGGCCGTGCCGACATTCACATGCACCATCACAAGCTGCGGACGCCCTGTCTTGAGATAATAGCCAAGCGCCATGGAGACGGCGACATTCTCATGCGGCACGGTGACGGGCTTTGGCACTTTCTGGCCACTGGCTTCCGCCTTGGAATAGGCCTCGATCAGAGGCGCGAAATCCGTGCCTGCATTGGCGAAGAGATAATCAACCCCACGATCAGCCAGCAGTGCCAGATAGGCATCTGCAACCGTTCCATCCACTGTCTTGACCGCCACCGGCCCCTCCCGATCTTAACGCGCTGACGCGCTTCCGCCTTCTGGCTTATACGCTGGCAGGCGCGGGGGCAACGCCTTCGCCGGACCGACTGGCAGGTGCAAACACCCGCAAGGCCCGCGCTTTCATGGTGAACAGGGCTGGCGTTTTGGAAATGATCTCTCCATCGGCATTCACCGGCCGCGGGCGGCGTGTGATCACCTCGAAGCGCGAGCCGCTCTCCGAGCGCACCTCCTCCCAATGGACATGATGTCCGGTGCGGAAATCAGCCGCCATCAGAAAGAGCTTCCACAACTGTTCCAGTTCGAGCGAGTAGAGATGCAGGCGATGGTCATTGATACGTGCCGCATGATGCACAGCCATGCCGCCCCCATAGAAGCGCCCATTGCCCACCGCGACCTGTAGCGTCTTGACGAGCGCCTGACCTTCCGCATGGTTGACGATGGCTGAAAAGGGCCGCGCACGCAAAAGCACGCGCAGCGCCGTCAACACATAGCCCAGACGCCCAAATTGCTGCTTCACCTCATGCGTCAGCGTCAGGGCCAGTTCAGCCGAGACGCCGATACTGGCGACATTGAAAAAGGGGTGACCATTCACGAAACCAATGTCGATCTCTTCCTCATGGCCGGCAATGATGATCTTGGCCGCTTCGTCAAGTTCAGTTGCAATTCCCATGGTGCGGGCGAAATCATTGGCGGTTCCCAGCGGGAGCAGGCCAAATGGCTTGTTGAGTTTCAATAAGCCCTCAGCCGCACAATTGAGCGAACCATCACCGCCTGCAACGATGACAAGATCTACTTGGCCCGCATGTTCGAGGGCGGCACACCAGCTTGATGGGCTGGCTTCAATGTCGGGGATTTCGACCTGCAAGCCATGGGTCTGAAACAGCGTCAGCGCGGGGGACAAATCAATCCCGCCGCGCCGACTTTGCGGATTACGCAGGAGCAGAGCACGCATTCAACAGCAACGCTGAAGCGCGCCCTGTGTTCCCTCAGCTCTCGCGCCGCTTGCGGCGCGCCAGCAGGTTGAGGCTTTCGACCGCGACAGAGAAAGCCATGGCTGCGTAAATGAAGCCCTTTGGAATGTGATAGCCAAGCCCATCCGCCACCAGAACCATGCCGATCAGAAGCAGGAAGGCGAGCGCCAACATCTTCACGCTGGGATGGCGGTTGACGAAATTGGACACCGGCGCTGCTGCAACCAGCATCACAAGCACAGCGACCAGCACCGCTGAGGACATGACCCACAGATTGTCTGCCATGCCGACCGCGGTGATCACGCTATCAAGCGAGAAGACGAGATCGAGCAGAATGATCTGACCAATCACACCGCCAAAGGTCACTTTTTTGCGTGGCGCTTCAACCTCACCCGGCTCACCATGGCCGCCCTCGATCAATTCATGAATTTCCTTCGTGCCCTTGTAGAGCAGGAAGAGACCACCGCCGATCAGAATGATGTCACGCCAGGACACGCTCTGGCCCATGATGGAAAAGAGCGGATTGGTGAGGCTGACAATCCATGAGATGGATGCGAGCAGCGCAAGGCGCATGAAGAGCGCGAGTGACAGGCCAATCTTGCGGGCCTTGTCCTGCTGATGAGCGGGCAAGCGCCCGGCCACGATGGAAATGAAGATGAGGTTGTCGATACCCAGAACGACCTCAAGGATCGTCAAAGTAATAAAACTTGCCCAAATATTAGGATCTGCAAGCCACTCCACAACCATCTCCCCTCATCAACTGCGCCGAAACCGCCTGCGCCATTCGGACACAGTTAGGGAGCAAGCGGCAAAGTTCAACCGCTCAGGCCGCGTTCTTTGCCCGCGCTGCCGTGATTGCTGCCCAAACGGCAGCCGGCGTGGCTGGCATGTCGATATGCGTCACGCCCAGCGGGGAAAGTGCATCGACAATCGCATTCATCACCGATGTCAACGAACCCGCGCAACCGGCCTCACCGCAACCCTTCACGCCAAGCGGATTGGTCGTTGCCGGAAAGCTCATGAATTCCTGCTGGAACATCGGCGCGTGATCAGCACGCGGCATGGCATAATCCATGAAGGATCCGGTGGCGAGCTGACCATCCTCTGTATAAATCGTGTTTTCCATCAAGCATTGGCCAATGCCCTGCACGACGCCGCCAATCACCTGACCGCGGACGATGACCGGATTCACCACCGTGCCAAAGTCGCCCACCATTGAATAGCGGATGATTTCAGTCACGCCGGTTTCAGGGTCAACCTCGACCTCGCAGATATGGCAGCCATTGGGATAAGTCGCAGGCTTGGCGCTTGAGGTGTGGTCAACATCAAGGCTCGCGGGAACATCTGCTGGCAACGCAAGGCCGGTGCGCAGTTTCTGAGCAAGATCGAGAATAGTGATGGACCGGTCGGTCCCCGCAATCGCAAAACGCCCTTGCTCGAAAGTGATGTCAGACACCGCGGCTTCGAGAATATGGGACGCGATCTGCTTGCCCTTCTCGATCACCTTTTCGCTGGCTTCCACAATCGCCGTACCAGAACACATCAGCGACTTTGAGCCGCCCGTGCCTGTGCCCATCCGCAGCTGATCAGAATCCGTCTGCATGAGGCGGATCTTTTCAAACGGAATGCCAAGCTGCGTGGCAAGCACCTGCGCGAACGTCGTCCAGTGACCCTGACCATGATCATGCGAGCCGGTGGCAATCGTCACTGTGCCATCGGCTTCAAAGCTGATCTTGCCAAGCTCGCCAGTGACAGGGGCCGTGACTTCAAGAAACTGTCCAATGCCGAAGCCGCGCAACTTGCCGCGCTTGGCGCTTTCAGCCTTGCGCGAGGCGAAGCCTTTATGGTCGGCCATTTCAAGCGCACGATCAAGAATGGCCGGGAAATTGCCACTGTCATAGACAGACCCCGATGGCGCCTTATAGGGCAATTGTTCCGGCTTGATGTGATTGCGGCGGCGCATCTCGACCGGGTCAATCCCCATCTCGCGCGCAGCCTTATCAATCAGCCGCTCCATATAGTAATTGCCTTCGGGACGACCTGCCCCGCGATAGGCGGTGATCGGCACGGTATTGGTGATCACGCATTTCGTGTTCACCTCGATGAGTGGTGTGCGATAAGGCCCATTCACATGCTTCACGATATTGAAGCTTGAGAACAACGGCCCGATTTGCGTCATGTAAGCGCCAAGGTCGCCATAACCATTGCAACGAACCGCAAGGAAATGCCCATCCTTGTCGAGAGCAAGTTCGCAGTCAAACTCCTGCGCGCGACCATGATGGTCAGACAAGAAAGATTCCGAACGCTTGTCGGTCCATTTGATCGGCTTCTTCAAATCGCGCGCGGCATGCATGGCGCAGATATATTCCGGGAACATCGACCCTTTGAGGCCGAAAGAACCGCCAACATTGATCGCAACAAAGCGGATCTTGTCGGCTGGTACTTTCATCATCTCTGCCGCATTGGCCTGAGAGCCAGTCACCCCCTGGGTCGGCGCATGTAGCGTGAAGCGCTCGCTAGATGGATCATATTCGGCCAAACAGGCGCGCGGCTCCATCGCATTGACAACGATACGCTGATCCAGAAGCGAAAGCCTCGTCACATGTGCGGCTTCGCTGAATGCCTTTTCCACCGCCGCGCTGTCACCGAAATGATAATCAAGCACGAGATTGCCCGGCACATCATCCAGGATTTGCGGCGCTCCGGGCTGGAGTGCCGCGCGCATGTCAACGACGGCAGGCAGCGCATCAATATCGACCACAACCGCTTCAGCCGCGTCCTGAGCTTGCGCCGCCGTCTCGGCAACCACGCAGGCAATCGCATCACCGACGAAGGTGACCTTCCTGGTGGCAAGCGCATAACGCTTGGGCTTGATGAGGGGCGAGCCATCGCGATTGTTGAGCGCGACGCGGAAGGGATAGGCACCATAACCTCTGGCTTCGAGGTCGGCGCCCGTATAAATCGCAACCACGCCCGGCATCTCGCGCGCGGTGCTGACATCAATGCTGCGGATGAGGCCATGTGCAACGGGTGAGCGCACCATGGCCATATAGAGCTGACCCGGCGCGTTGACATCGTCCGTATAGCGCCCCCTGCCCTGCACCAGAGCCGGATCTTCGTTGCGCAGCACCGGCTGACCGACGCCAAATTTCAGGGTCGCAAGCTGTTCGTCATCAACGCGCAGGGTCATTGTGCCATCCATAGCCAACACTCATCCGGGCGGAAGATAGACCATCCCCCGCCCAGAGCAAATCCTGCTTGGATGGATCAGGATTCTGCCATGGCCTCAAGCCGGGGCACATCCAGCAGACGCACGCCATCAGGAACGATGACGAGCGCCTTTTCACGCGCCAGCTTGGTCAACATGCGGCTGACTGTTTCGACCGTCAGGCCGAGGAAGTCGCCAATGTCCTGCCGGGTCATGGGCAGCGGGACATGCACGGTTGAGCCATCAATCCGCGACCATCGCTTGCGCAAGCCCATCAGGAATGCAGCAACCTTTTCCTCCGCCGTACGACGACCGAGAATGACCATCTGGTCTTGTGCCAGAGATAATTCATGCGAGGCCATCGAATGCAGGCGACGCAACAAATGCGGCTTTGCATCCAGAAGATCAGAGAAGGAGTTGCGAGAAAACTGGCAGGCCGACACGGCCGTCATCGCATCTGCAGAGAAAGCGTTGCGATCACTCATCGACAGGCCAAGGAAGTCCCCCGGCAAAGCAAAGCCGACAATTTGCCGACGCCCATCAGGAAGCAATTTGTAAAGACGCACCGAGCCCGCTGTGATGTTGAAAACACTGTCGGCCATTTCATCTTGTTCGAACAAGGTCGAACGCGCCTCAAAGCCAACATGGCGAGCAAGCTTGTCGAGTGCGGCAAGCTCATCGGCATCCAAAGCAGAGCACACGCTGAGCGAGCGGACACTACAGTGCGAACATTCGACGATGGAATGCCCATTCGGACAAAGGGTCAGGGGCGATGTGGCACCTGGATCCCGCAAAGCAGCCATTTTCAAGAACCCCTTGGTGGAGCGGAGCCTTCGGCTCTCTGTCTTTTGAGGGAGAATACCATTGTTTAGCGCGATTGCGATAGCCCGGTTGATTTGCGTCAATGTGACACGCGCCTGTTCCACGGAAACCTAAAGCAATGAACCAGGCGCGATATGGGGACAGGGAAAGGCCGCTTTTTCAAGCTGGGGCTTTGCAGTTGCAAACCGCCTCCCGCGCCTTCACGCTCGCCCAGCTCAGCGATCCGACACTTGATCTGCCGCATTGGCTACAGCGTGTCGAAACAGCCATTGCGGTGCGCGAAGGTGGTATGCGCATCTTCGAAGATGAGCGTGGCTATATCCACAGTTTCTTCTCTTGGCGTGTTGACCAGCATCATGGCGAACGCGTTCTCATTGTTTCAAATCTCGTGCTGGCCCAACTTGGGGGACGCGCGCTGCAGGAGACTGTGTTGACCGAAATCAGGGCGCTGGCAGATCATGCATCAGTGGAGCGAATCGAGATTGAGGGCGCCCATCGCGGCCCCGCCCTGCGCCCTGACCTTGTCCGGCAATTTGGTTTCTCAGGCTGCGAGACGAGCGGCTATCGGGCCATAGCCTGAGACCGACCCTTCCGCCCCCCTGCCGAACGGGGTAAAAGGCGAAAGTAACCGCCTGAACCTCCGGGACCGAAATGACCGCCCGCTTTGAGAAGATCGCCTTTCTCTCCTCCGGAACGCCGGAGGCAGATGCCGCTTTGGCGAAACTCATCAGCATTTATGGCAATGCCGCACCCGAGGCCGCAGATGTGGTCGTGGCGCTGGGGGGTGATGGCCTCATGCTCCAGACCCTCCACCGTTTCATGGGGGCGAAAAAACCGATTTACGGCATGAATCGGGGCTCGGTCGGGTTCCTGATGAATGAATATCAGGAAGAGGGTCTGCGCGAACGGCTGATGGCAGCCCAAAGCTCCATCGTCCGCCCCCTCATCATGAAGGCGATGACCGTCGATGGCCGCACCGAGGTCTCCCGCGCCATCAATGAGGTCTCCCTGCTCCGCCAGAGCTTCCAGGCGGCCAAGCTACGCATTTCGATTGATGGGACGGAACGGTTGGGCGAGCTGGTGGCTGACGGCCTTCTGGTCGCCACCCCCGCCGGCTCAACGGCCTATAACCTGTCCGCCAATGGCCCGATTCTGCCGCTCGACGCCCCCCTGATGGCCCTGACGCCCATCTCGGCCTTCCGCCCCCGCCGCTGGCGCGGCGCACTTCTGCCCGACAAGGCCAAGGTGACGATCGAGATTCTGGAGGCGGACAAGAGACCCGTGGCCGCCGTGGCCGATCATTTCGAAACCCGCAATGTCGCGCAGGTCGATATCAGCATGGACCACGGCACCGGCCTCGTCCTGCTGCACGACCCCGGCCATTCGCTGGATGAGCGGATCTTGCGGGAGCAGTTTGGATATTGAGCCTCACAGCCGCGCATTGATCGCAGCGATGACGTCACTCACATCTGTCTGATCCGTGCGGCGGAAGAGTTCGACTGACTTGTACCAGAGCATCGTCGAATGATGACTGCCATAACGCCATTCAGGCCGCTGCGGCAGAATAGCATAACAAGGCTTCCCCAACGCACCGCTTAAATGCACATTTGTGTTCTGCACGGTGACCACGCAATCCAGCGCCTGAATGAGAGCTGCCAGATCATCAATATTGCGGAAGTCGTCTTGGTCAAAGCGCAAGAGGTTCGTTCCATGCGCCGCATTGAACTCCGCAATCTCCGCGTCCACCTTGCCGAATTGAATGCTGACAAATTGCAAATCATCACGTGCAAACAGTGG
>CAZLBA010000014.1:0-41952 GCA_964557555.1 uncultured Beijerinckia sp. | reverse complement strand
AACGCGCCGCGAAATGGCCCGACTCAGCTATTATGCGCGCGTGACATCTGGAGCCACTGCCGTGATTCGCGCTTTTCGATCCCTCCTCTGTGTTGCCTTGCTGCTTGTTGCGGGGCCAGCTCTCGCCCAATCAGCCCATCAGCGGCTTGATGGTGTGCGCGCGACAGTCGAACAGGTTGAGCAGGCCTTGAAGCGCTCTGAGCTGACGGATGCCGCGCTTCTTGATCTTCGGATGCGTGTTGAGCCGCTTTCCAAAATTCTGGGCGATGTCATGGGTGAGCTGACGCCGCGCCATGACTCAGTGCGCGCCCGTCTTGAGCAGCTTGGTGCAAAGCCCTCGGATAAATCGACTGAATCGCCTCAGGTCGCGGCAGAGCGTGAAGATTTGCAAAAGCAGTTCGACGAGGTCGATACGATTCTCAAGAGAGCGCGTGTACTCGAAGTGCAATTGGATCAGGTGTCAGATTCCATTCTGTCGCGTCGGCGCGAACTCTTCACCCGCGCGCTCTTTGCCCGCAGCACAAGTGTGATCAGTCCCGGCCTGTGGCTCGGTGTGGCACGCGAAATTCCGTCTGACATTGCAGCTCTGGGTTTTCTCGCGCAGGATTGGTGGTCCGTCATCAGCCGACTGACCGGCGCGCGCCTGTTCACCTTTGCAAGCGGCACGATTGCCATCATCTTCCTCTTTGGCTTCGTCTCGCAGCTGCAAAGGCGGGTGGTGCGGCGTGATCCTGACACAGATCATCCAGACGATTTCAAGAAAGCTGCGGCGGCTTTGTGGGTCGCTGTCTCCACGGCTGCCACGCCCATCATCGCAGCTTTCGCCTTGATTGGCTTGTGGCGCGGCCTGGACCTCTTTCCCGCGCGGCTCGACCCGGTGGTCGCTGCAGTCTCCGATGGTGTGGTGCGCATCTCCATCGCTGTTGGAATCGCGCGTGGTCTCTTGGCCCCCGGCCTGGTCAATTGGCGCATGTTGGATTTGCGTGACGTGACGGTGGATCGACTGTCACGGCTTGTCTTTGTCATGGCGCTCACGGTTTCCGGCTTCAAATGTATCGAGGCTGTCATCGAGGTGATTGGCGCAAGCTTGCCAGTATCGGTTGCGTTCCGCGGGCTATTTGCATTCCTGATTGCCGTCGGGCTCGCTTATGGACTGCGTGGCATTGCGATGCAGGGCGAGAGCGAAGATGAATGTCTGGGACCCCGTATCACAAGCGAGCGTGATCTTTATGGTCCCATCAGGCTTGCAATCTGGGCTGCTATCATCGTCATCATTGCAAGCGTCCTGATCGGCTATGTCGCCTTTGCTGCTTTTCTGGTCGATCAGATTGTCTGGCTCTCCTTTGTGGGGTCCGTGCTCTTCTTGCTCATCACCTTTGCGCGCGAGGGGATCAGCAACAGTTTGCGACCCGATGCGGTTGCTGGCCGTGCGATCCTGACCAGCGTTGGCTTGCATCGTGAGGCTTTGGATCAGGTCTCCATCATTCTGACCGGGCTTGCCCAATTGTCGCTCATTCTGGCCGCTGTCATGGCCGCTGCAGCGCCTTGGGGCATCGAATCGAATGATATGTTTTCCAGCATTCGCGCAGCCTTTTTTGGTTTCCGCGTGGGTGAGGTGACGATCTCGATTTCCAGCATCATCATCGCCATCTTCATCTTCACCATCGGCTTTGCGTTAACCCGCGGCTTTCAACGCTGGCTTGATAGTACCTATCTGCCGCATACGCATCTTGATACTGGTCTGCGCAATTCGATCCGCACCAGCATCGGCTATGTAGGCTTTGTGATCGCGGCTGCTGTTGGTTTGAGCTATATCGGCCTCAGCCTCGACAAGCTTGCCATCGTAGCGGGCGCCTTGTCGGTTGGTATCGGTTTTGGTCTGCAAAGCATCGTCAATAACTTTGTCTCAGGCCTCATCCTGCTTTGGGAGCGCGCCATTCGCGTGGGGGACTGGGTCGTGGTTGGCAGCGAACAGGGCTATGTGAAGCGTATCAATGTTCGCTCCACGGAAATTGAAACCTTTGATCGCGCTACCATGATCGTGCCCAATTCCAACCTCGTTTCAGGGGTTGTGAAGAACTGGGTCCGCAGTGACAAAGTGGGGCGCATCAAAATCCCCATTTCCGTCAATATCAATGCCGATCCTGAGAAAGTGCGCGAGACACTGCTTGATTGCGCGCGCCAGCATGATCTCGTACAAAAGCTGCCTGCACCCAATGTCCTCTTCATCGCCATTGCGGACAATATGCTGAGCTTCGAGCTTGTCTGCTTCGTGGCGGATGTGGAGACATCAGGCAGGGTCAAGAGTGATCTGCATTTCGAGATTTTCCGCCGCTTCAAGGAGGCGGGTTTTGATCTCTTGCATCATACGCCTCCGCTTGTTGCGGTGGCGGGTCTTGATCGGCTGGAAGCCATCATCGACCGTGCCGCTACGAAAAGCTGACAGAAGAGAGCTGAAAACTAAACATGAAAAAGATCATGGTCTGCATTCCCATCATCACCGCACTTGGTCTTCTGGGTGCCTGCTCCAAGCCTGAATTGCCGCTGCCTCAGTCGCCGAGCTTCTACCAGAATCTGGCAGCGACCAAGGGTCAGGTCGATGCGGCTGCTGCACGCGATATGATTTCAATCTATCGCCGCAATAATGGCGCAGCTGTTGTGAGTATTGATCCTCACTTGCAAGAGCTTGCCGAGCAGCAGGCGCTTGCCATGGCCAAAGCAGATTCCATGAGCCATGATGTGCGCGGCTCCTTGCGCTCACGGCTTGATGGTGCGCGCTATCAGCATGGCGCCGCTGTTGAGAATATCTCGGCAGGTTATCACACGCTGGCGGAAGCTTTCTCAGGCTGGCGCCAGTCCCGCTCGCATAATGACAATATGCTCAATCCGCGCATGAAGCGCATGGGCATTGCAGTCGCGCATGCACCTCATTCGAAATACAAGGTCTATTGGGCGCTCATCATGAGCGATTGATCAGACCGGCTGGGTGAGGCTGTTGGCAGCCTCGCCCTTGATCCAGCGGTCCAGAAACAGGTCGAGCCAGCGCGCCACAGGCGCATCATGTTCAAACCAGCCCTCGCGATGGTGATGGGCTGGTTGCGTGCCGGGGGCGCCCATGCGTTCAGCGGCTTTCACCGTCCAGCGACAAATCATGGCATAGGTGACTTCGGGATGAAATTGGAAGGCGAAGGCCTTGCCAAGTCGGCAGGCCTGTACTTCGAATTCATCTCCCTGCGCGAGCAATTGCGCATCGGACGGCAGATCGAATCCCTCGCGATGCCATTGATAGACGCGGCGTGGAAATGGAGCCGCGCAAAGTGCATCGCCATGTTGCGTTGGTCTGATGGGATAGTAGCCCATCTCTGCATGACCAGCGGGATGTTGATAGACGCGTTCGCCCAATTGGCGTGCCATCATCTGTGCACCCAGACAAAGGCCGAGATAGGGCTTGTCGGCCTTGAGAACGGTGCCGATGAATTCAATCTCGCGGCGGATGAAGTCCGTCTCGTCATTGGCGCTCATGGGCCCGCCAAAAATGACGACGCCGTCATGGGCGTCGAGCTGGTCGGGCAGGGGGTCGCCCAAGCAGGGGCGGCGAATATCGAGATGACAGCCGCGCTCGCGCAAAAGCCGCCCGACACGGCCGGGCGTTGAAAGTTCCTGATGCAGGACAACGAGAATCTGGCGGGGCACTGCGCCTTCAGTCATGCGCGCAGCATTTGCGTTTCACGCTGGCTGGTCAAGGCGTGGGACGCCTTCGTCCCTTTCGTTTTTTCATCAATTGATCGAGAAGAGGAAGGAGCAAGGCGCGCGGCGTGAGTGGCATGGTGGTGACCATCAGCTGATTGAAAAAGCCAGTCACGGCGCGGCGTTTGCCTTTCATCATCGCTCGATAGCCGATCTCTGCCACGGCACGCGCTGTCATGGCGGGCATATGTTTCACAAGCGCCTCATCAAAGCCGGCGCGCAGGCCAAATCCGGTTGCGGTCACACCGGGGCAAAGGGCCGTGACCGTGACGCCTGATCCGCGCATTTCCTGCCACAGTGCCTCGCTGAAAGAGGTCACATAGGCTTTGGTGGCATAATAGACCGCCATGCCGGGGCCGGGCAGGAATGAGGCGATGGAGGAGACATTCATGATGCGCCCCCGCGTGGTGCGGATCTGCGGCAGAAAGCGCAAGGTGAGATCAGTCAGTGCGCGGATGTTGAGATCAATCATTTCGATCTGCTCCGCGCGATCAAGCTCTGCGGCCGAGCCGATCAGGCCAAAGCCGGCATTGTTGATCAGAATGTTTGGCACAAGGCCCGCATCTGCCAGAGCTCGCTCCAATATGGGGATGGCGTCGGCTTTGCTGAGATCGAGCGCCAGTGTCAAAGGGCGCGGGCGTCCGGCAACAGCGATTTCTTGTGCAAGTGCTGCAAGCCTGTCGCCAGAGCGCGCGACAAGCACAAGCTCGTGGCCATGCTGGGCCAAGATGCGCGCCAATTCCTCACCAATGCCGCCTGAGGCACCGGTGATGAGCGCCACCGGACGCGGGTTCATGCGTCACCTGATGAAGAGACAGGTCCGATGGCCCTGAACGCGGTTGAAGAGGCGATGCATCTTGCGTTGCCATGACTGGCAATCGCGCCAGGAGGTGAAACAGGCATGGTCATCATGCCAAATGATGTAATCGCTGCGCGAGATGGGATCACGTCGTACAGCCCCTCCGGAGAAATGACCGAGCCACAGAGATTGTACCGGGGCAAAGGTGAGGGGTTTGCAATTGGGTCCATGGGAGAGAATGCCTGTGTTTGCATGAGCAGGCGCGAGACAGACTGGCGCCAGACAAAGAATGATGGAAGCAAGTTTGAATGAAACAGGCATCTGCGTTGCTCGCAACTGGTCAAGCTGCTTCATCAATCGCGCTGGTGGGGGTGAGTTCCGGAAGAAGTGGCCGGGACCGCTGCCTGTTTGCGGTCCCGGCCGAGCCGGGATCAGTCAGAGGGGACCTCACACGGCTGTTCATAGGGTCGTCGGGGGGCCTCAGAAGCCTCTCATGGGACCATTGTGCAAGTCCGCAGGCCGGGCACAAGCGCCTTCCGCTCAAATCGTCAATAAATCTGCAGGGCTGGCTTCTTTATCGCCACGAGAGTCCGAAACCTTCGCAACAGCCGCTGTATGAATGTTGGAAAATCAAAGGCTTAGACATCTCTCCGCTTTAGATCGGTCGATTACCATAGAATAGCTAAGCTAAAGCAAGTTGCGGCATTCATGGGCTTCTCTGAGCCGAATCGAGACCTTGACCCCAGCCGGGAGGCCGCCTAGCGTTATGTAGTTCATCTATATGACGGGTCCCATGGCCATCGAAGCCACCATTTCTTTGCGCATGGATGCATCGCCGCTTGTTGGGCGCGAGCGGATTCGTCTTTTGCAGGCCGTTGCGCGCGAGGGCAGCATCAGTGCGGGCGCGCGTGCTGTTGGCATCAGCTACAAGGCTGCATGGGACGCGCTGGATGCTATGGCCAATCTGTTTGGCCAGCCTCTTCTGGAAACGCGCGCTGGCGGCGCCACCGGTGGTGGCGCGCAGCTGACACAGGCGGGTGTCAAACTCATCGAAGCCTTTCACCGGATGGAAGCCGAAATGGCCCGTGTGTTGCGGCTGATTGAACCCGAATTATCCGGTACGGGCCTTACACCACTCAATCTCATGTCTGGATTTCTCATGAAGACGTCCGCGCGCAATGCGCTTCGTGGCACCATCACGCGTATCAGCAGGGATGTGCTGAGTGCCGAAGTTGCCGTGCAGGTATCCGGTGAAACGACCATCCATGCGAGTGTGACCATGGAGAGCCTGAAGGAGCTTGGCCTCGTCGAGGGTCGCGAGGCGGTGGTTCTCATCAAGGCGCCTTTTGTCATGGTGGCGCGCGATGAGCCAGGGTTGCATGTTTCGGCCCGCAACTCCATCGCTGGCAGGGTGCTGCGGTGCGAGCACAGTCCGCTGCAGGCCGAGGTCGTGATGGATATTGGTGATGGCAAGACACTGGCCGCCAGCATCACCGCAGCCAGTGCTCAGGCCATCGGGCTTGCGCAGGGTTCGGCAGTTCGTGCGCTGTTCGACTCAAGCCATGTTATATTGGCGGTGGACTGATGCGCCTTTTGTGGATCCTTCTTGGTCTGATCAGTGCCAGCCCGGCCCTTGCGGATCAGGTGCGCGTGGCCGTGGCAGCAAATTTCACAGCACCTGCGCGTGAGCTGGCGACGCTCTTCAAGGCACGTAGCGGCCATGAGGTGGTGTTGAGCTTCGGCTCCTCCGGCCAGCTCTTTGCGCAAATTACGCAGGCTGCGCCCTTTGATGTCTTTTTGTCAGCTGATGCAGAGCGGCCTGAGCGGCTTGTCAGGGAGCGGCTCGCTGCGGCTGACAGCCGTTTCACTTATTCCATAGGCAAGCTCATCCTCTGGAGCCGCGACCGGCGGGCTGAAGCTGGTGAGCTGGCACTGCGTCAGCCATTTGAAAAAATTGCAATCGCCAATCCTGCCGCAGCACCCTATGGCGGCGCAGCGCTCGATGTGCTGAGAAATCTCGGTTTGCTGGAGCAGTTGCGCAGGCGCATCGTGCAGGGAACGAGCATTGCCCAGACGTTTCAGTTTGTCGAAAGCGGTAATGCAGAATTGGGCTTCATTGCGCTCTCGCAGCTGGAGGGTCGGACAGATGGCGGTCGCTGGCTGGTGCCACCGGCGCTGCATGGCTCCTTGCAACAAGACGCTGTCTTGTTGACCCGCGGGCAGGGCAACAAAGCTGCAACAGAGTTCCTGAATTTTCTGAAAAGCACAGAAGCGCGTGCGCTCATCTCGCGTTTCGGATATGAGCTTGCGCCATGATCTTTTCCCCCGATCTTTGGCAAGCACTCTGGCTGACGGTGAAACTCGCCAGTTTGACCACGCTCATTCTGCTGATTGTCGGTACACCGCTGGCCTGGTGGTTGTCGCGTCATCGCTCCTTCTGGGCCGAAGTGGTCGCCAGCATCGTTGCCATGCCGCTGGTTCTGCCGCCGACCGTACTTGGATTTTATCTTCTCATGGTGCTTGGGCCCGAAGGGCCGGGGGGCGCTATCGCTGCGATATGGAATGCGCGTACGCTGGCTTTCTCCTTCACGGGTCTGGTCATTGGCTCGGTCATTTATTCATTACCTTTCGTGGTGCAGCCTATCCGCAATGCTTTCGTTGCGATGGGTGAACGACCGCTCGAAGTTGCAGCCACCCTGCGCGCAACGCCGTGGCAGGCATTTTGGCGCGTGGCGGTGCCGCTCGCACGGCCCGGCTTTCTAACCGGTGCCATTCTTGGCTTTGCACATACGGTTGGTGAATTTGGTGTGGTGCTGATGATTGGCGGCAATATTCCTGGCGAAACAAAAGTGCTTTCGGTCGCCATCTATGATTTCGTAGAGACAGGAGACTGGGCACAAGCGCATCTTTTGTCAGCTGTGATGGTGGTTTTTGCGCTCAGCATCATCCTCGCAATGAGCCTGATTGAAAAACGCAGCGCGAGGCTTGCATGAAGCCTCCCATCAAATTCCGTCTGCAAGAGCAGCTGGGCGATTTCAGCCTCTCGATCCATTTCGATGCGCCCGGACGTGGTGTCACCGCCTTGTTTGGACCCTCCGGCAGTGGCAAGACAACTGTGCTTCGTTGCATGGCGGGTCTGCATCAAGCCAAAGATGCGACGGTTATCGTGGGGGAAGAGCCATGGCAGGTGGATGGCCTCTTTCGTCCAACCCATGAACGCGCCATCGGCTATGTCTTTCAGGAGGCGAGCTTGTTTGCGCATCTCGATGTGCGCGGCAATCTGAACTTCGCGCGCATTGCCATGCCAAAGGACGATGCGCTTGCTTTTGATGAGGTCGTGCAGCTTCTCGGACTGGAGGCCTTGCTGGCACGCTCGCCGCAGACCCTTTCAGGGGGAGAGCGACAGCGGGTTGCGATTGGTCGCGCCTTGCTCTCGCAGCCGCAGCTTCTTTTGATGGATGAGCCGCTCTCCGCACTTGATCAGGCCTCCCGCGAAGAGATCCTGCCTTTTCTGGAACAGCTGCATGATCGGCTGGCCTTGCCGATCATCTATGTCAGCCATGACCTGCGCGAAGTTGAGCGCCTGGCTGACCATATCGTTTTGCTCGATAAGGGCCGGGTGATCGCCAGCGGGCCACTCTCCCAAGTGCAAAGTGATCCTGATTTACCACTGGCGTCCATGGGCGAGGCTTCAGTCAATATTCTGGCTCGTATCATTGCGCGCGATTTCGATCAGGGACTCACGACCTTTGCGGTGGATGGTGGAACCTTCGCCTTGCCCGGCATCAGGGGTGAGCTGGATGAATTTCGACGTTTGCGCATTCGGGCGGGGGATGTGAGCCTGGCGCGGGAGATGCCGAGCCGCAGCAGCATTTCGAATATTCTGCGCGGTCGTATTTTAGAGGCGCGTCGTCTCCCGGACGATCAGGTGGTTGTTGTTCTGGGTCTGGGAGAGGCAGGGTTTGGCGAGCGTCTCCTTGCCCGCATCACACGCCATGCGTGGGACGATTTGCAATTGTCCCGCGGCTTGAGCCTTTATGTCATGGTGAAGGGCGTGGCGCTTGTGCGCCACTCGCGCTGATCAGGCCTTGCCCAGCGTTTCATCCATCGAATAGCCAGATCCACGAACCGTTCGCACCGGATCGCGCTCACGTCCGCGGACCAGCAATTTGCGCAAACGCCCGATATGCACATCGACGGTGCGCTCGTCGATTTCGGTTGTCAGGCCCCAAACAGCATCCAGCAGCTGACCGCGCGTAAAGACGCGACCGGGCTTTTCCATCAGTTTTTCGAGTAGCCGAAACTCGGTGGGGCCCAGATGAATCTCGCGCCCCGCGCGGTGGACACGGCGCGTCTCACGGTCAAGGACGAGATCGCCAAGCTGCAATTGTCCAGCGATGCGTTCTGGTCTTGCGCGGCGCAACAAGGCACGCACGCGGGCCATCAGTTCCGGGACAGAGAAAGGTTTCACCACATAGTCGTCAGCCCCAATCGACAACCCACGCACGCGCTCGCTTTCCTCGCCGCGCGCTGTCAGCATGATGACGGGCAATTCGCGCGTCTCCTCGCGGGCGCGCAAGCGACGACAGATCTCAAAGCCCGAAACGCCGGGCAGCATCCAGTCGAGAATGGCGAGATCCGGCGGTGTTTCTGCCAGAATGACTTCAGCCTCATCACCCCGGTCGCAATGGGTGACCAGATAGCCTTCTGCTTCCAGATTATAGGTGAGCAGCGTACCAAGCGCCTGCTCATCTTCCACCACAAGAATGCGTGGTTTGGTTTCAACCTTGTCTATCATGCTCAGCCTTTGGGCCGTTCGACGGGCAGGGTGGTACCCGTGATGATGTAATGCACCGTTTCGGCAATATTGGTTGTGTGATCGCCGACGCGCTCAACATTCTTGGAGCAGAAGAGGAGATGGGTGCAGGGCGAAATGTTGCGCGGATCCTCCATCATGAATGTGAGAAGATCGCGGAAGATTGAATCGTCAAGGGCATCAATTTCAGCATCGCGGCTCCACACGGCCTTGGCTCGCTCAATGTCGCGCTGCGCATAGGCATCGAGGACATCTTTCAGTTGCAGGGCGGCCAGCTGCCCCATATGACGCAGGCCGACAATGGCGCGCGGCAAGCGTTGGACGTCATTGAGGATCAGCGTGCGCTTGGCGATATTCTTGGCCAGATCACCAACACGTTCGAGATCTGAGGCGATGCGCATGGCGGCAACAATCTCGCGCAGGTCAATGCCCATCGGCTGCCGACGCGCAAGAATGAGCACCGAGCGTTCTTCCACTTCCCGCTCCAGCGAGTCCACGCGCGGATCGGTTGCGACGGTTGCTCGTGCCAGATCAAGATCAAGCCTGATCAGGGCATCAATGGCGTCTGTGAGCATCTTCTCAGCGAGCCCGCCCATTTCAGCGAGTTTGGCGCCCAGCTCCCCCAGTTCCTTGTCGAAGGCCTTGACGGTATGGTCGGTCATTCTTTCCTCCGATCAGCCGAAGCGGCCGGTGATATAGTCTTGTGTGCGCTGTTGCGATGGCGAGGTGAACATCTTCGATGTCTCGTCAAATTCGATCAGTTCACCAAGATACATGAAAGCCGTTCGGTCAGAGACACGAGCCGCCTGTTGCATATTGTGCGTCACGATGGCGATTGTGTAGCGGTCTGACAATTCATCAATCAGCTCTTCGACCTTGGCCGTCGATATTGGATCAAGGGCCGAGCAGGGCTCATCAAACAGGATCACTTCGGGCTTGATGGCGACGGTTCGGGCAATGCACAAGCGTTGCTGCTGTCCACCCGACAGGCTCAGGCCACTCGCGTCCAGTTTGTCCTTGACCTCGTTCCACAAGGCAGCGCCACGCAGCGCGGCCTCGACGCGGCCATCCATCTCTGACTTTGGCAGCTTTTCATAAAGACGAATGCCAAAGGCGATATTTTCATAAATGGTCATGGGGAAGGGCGTCGGTTTCTGAAATACCATGCCAATGCGTGCGCGCAGCAGATTCACATCCTGATCAGATGTCAGGATGTTCTTGCCATCGAGCAAGACTTCACCTTCCGCACGCTGGCCGGGGTAAAGATCATACATGCGATTGAGCACACGCAGCAGTGTTGACTTGCCGCAGCCCGATGGACCGATAAAGGCGGTGACTTCGTTGGTGGCAAGCTGAAGGTTGATATTCTTCAGGGCCGGCTTTGTGCCGCCATAGTAGAAGTGCAGATTGCGCACATCAATCTTGATAGTCTGGGTCATTTGTCATTGCTCCTCGCAGCAAGGCTGCGCGCGATGATGTTCAGGCTGAGGACCGCCAGTGTGATGATCAGCGCACCGGCCCATGCAAGGCGCTTCCAGTTGGGGTCCGGGTTATTGATGAAGTTGTTGATGGTGACGGGCAGATTGGCCATGGTCTTCAACAGATCAACGCTCCAGAACTGGCTCGAAAGCGCCGTGAAGAGAAGCGGAGCCGTTTCGCCGCTGATGCGTGCAACCGCCAGCAGAAGCCCGGTGATCAGCCCGGTGCGTGCTGCGCGCCACGTAATCCGTCGCACAACATAAGAGCGCGGCATTCCAAGTGCAGCTGCTGCTTCGCGCAATTGCGTCGGCACGAGCAACAACATGTCTTCGGTGGTCCGCACGATGACCGGCAGCGCAATGACCGCAAGGGCAATCGCCCCCGCAAGGCCTGAGAATGTGCCCATAGGCACAACCACCGCGCCATAGACGAACAGGCCGATGATGATCGAAGGTGCACTGAGGAGAATATCATTCACGAAGCGGATCAGATCCGTCAGGCGTGAGTAGCGACCATATTCCGCCATGAATGTACCAGCGAACAGGCCAATGGGAGCGCCGATACCAATGCCCAACGCGGTGAGGATGGCGCTGCCGACGATTGCATTCGCCAGACCTCCGCCCTGTGCATTGGGGGGTGGAGTCATGGCGGTGAAGACTTCTGCGCTCAAACCGGCAAAGCCATTCCAGAAGAGCGTGAAGAGAATCATCACCAGCCACATGAGGCCAAACAGGGTTGCGGCGAGGCATAGCAGCATGGCGAGCTGGCTGAAGCGACGGCGGCGCGCATAGAGCGAGGTCATGTCAGGCTCCCTGCTTGCGGGCGAGGCGGCGCAGCATCAGGCGCGCGGCTGCCAGAACGAAGAAGGTCAGAACGAAGAGCAGGAGGCCGAGCAGGATCAGCGCTGACTGATGCAGGTCCCGCGCTTCGGCAAACTCACTGGCGATGGCTGCAGAGATTGTAGTGCCCGGCGCGAAAACCGAAGATGAGATGCGGAAGGAATTGCCGATGACGAAAGTTACCGCCATGGTCTCACCCAGCGCGCGACCCAAAGCCAGCATGATGCCGCCAATGACACCCACCCGCGTATAGGGGATAACGACATGGCGCACGACTTCCCATGTCGTGCAGCCCAGTCCATAGGCGGCTTCCTTCAATACGGAAGGCACGGTGTTGAACACGTCGCGCGAAATCGCTGTAATGAAGGGCAGGATCATGATGGCCAGCACCAGTGAGGCATTGAACAGACTCAGATTGCTGGCGGGTCCTGCAAAAATGGTACCGAGAATCGGAATGTCTTCCACCGCATCCGCGATGGCAGGCAGAAAACTGTCCGCCAGCATCGGTCCCAGCACGAAGAAGCCCCACATGCCATAGATGATGGAGGGAATGCCGGCGAGCAATTCAACTGCAATGCCGACGGGGCGGCGCAACCATTGCGGGCAAAGTTCGGTCAGGAAGATCGCGATGCCCAGTCCAACAGGGACGGCGATCAGCAAGGCAATGAAGGAGCTGACCAGCGTTCCATAGAGCGGCCCAAGTCCACCCAGAACAGGTTCCGGCTTGGCATTGGGTGCCCAGCGCTGTGTGGTGAGAAAATCAAAACCATAGGTTTTGATGGCCGGCCATGCGCCGATGACCAGGGACAGGATGATACCGCCCAAAACTGCTAGCACACATAAAGCAGCCAGCCGTGTCGTGATGGCGAAAATCCTGTCGCTGAGATGAAAGCTGGCAAGCGCAGCAGCGCGTTGATCACTTTCGGCTTGGTTTTGTGCGCTGATGTCGCTCACACGCGGCTCCAAAAGAAAGGGAGAGCTTGCGCTCTCCCCGCTGTGTCTTACTTGGTCTTGATATTCGACCAGCTCTTCGTGATTTGTGCCACGACATTGTCAGGCATGGGCACATAGTCCAGTTCTTCCGCCATCTTGTCACCCTTCTCAAAGGCCCAGCGGAAGAATTTCAAAGCTTCTTCTGCCGCTGATTTATTGGCGGGCTCGGCATGGATGAGGATGAATGTGGCGGCGGTGATCGGCCAGCTTTCATCGCCCTTCTGATTGGTCAGAATTTGATAGAAGCCGGGGGCATTGGCCCAATCCGCATTGGCTGCTGCAGCCTGGAAGGTGGCAATCGTCGGCTGCACGGTTTTGCCAGCCATGTTGACGAGAGCGGTATGGATCAGATTGTTCTGCTTGGCATAGGCATATTCGACATAGCCGATGGAATTGCGCGTCTGGGCCACATTGCCAGCAACGCCATCATTGCCTTTGGCGCCTACACCCACAGGCCATTCAACAGCCGTATCTGCACCGACCTTGTCTGCCCAATCCTTGCTGACCTTGGTGAGATAGTCGGTGAAGTTGAAGGTTGTGCCCGATCCGTCTGAGCGACGCACGACAGCAATATTGGTGGAGGGCAAGGCAAGTGTGGGATTGAGCTTCTTGATCTGCGCGTGATCCCATCTGCGGATCTTGCCGAGATAGATGTCAGCCAGAGTGACGCCGTCCAGAACCAATTCGCCCGGCTTGATGCCTTGCAGATTGACGACGGGTACGATGGCGCCCATCACCATCGGCCATTGGACCAGACCATCCTTTTTCAGCTGGTCTTCCTTGAGCGGCATGTCGCTCGCACCGAAGGTCACCGTCTTGGCCTGAATCTGCTTGATGCCGGCGCCAGACCCGATGGATTGATAATTCAGCCCGGTGCCCGTCTCTTTTTTGTAGGCATCAGCCCATTTGGAATAGAGCGGGAAAGGGAAGGTCGCGCCCGCGCCTGTGATATCGGCGGCGTAGGCGGCAGTGGTGGTAAAAGCAATAAGCGCCACGCAGGCAGCTTTGAAGTTTGGCTTGAAGGTCATCTCAATCAGCCTCGATCTGGGGTAGCTGGTTTACGCGCCCTGTCTATGACTTCCTGATGAAGCTTCTACGACGTTCAAATGACGAAGAAATGACAATCTAAGTTCCTGAAATTCAATTAGAAAATGACCTCAAACCTGGCTCCTTGGCCAGGCTCGCTCCTGATCTCCAGCCGGGCGCGGTGGCGCATGGCGATATGCTTGACCAGAGCAAGACCAAGGCCGGTGCCGCCTTTGGCGCGGCTTTCGCCTGCATCTGCACGATAAAAGCGCTCGGTCAGGCGTGGTAAATGTTCGCGTTCGATGCCGCGTCCATGGTCACGCACGATCAGGCTGGTTTGCGCGCTGCTTTGGGTGATGGTGATTTCGACCAGCGTGTCCTGATCGGGCAGCGAACCATATTTGATGGCATTTTCGATCAGGTTTTCCGCCAGTCGCACCAGCTCGTCGCGGTCACCCTTGATGATGGCTGTTGCGGGCAGTGAAAAGGCGAAGGAGACCCGGTTGTCCTGAGCGATGGGTGTCAGGCTGTCACAGACCTGCTGCACCACACCGCACAGATCCACGTCGCTTGTGGGGCGCAGATGTTCATTCTGCTCGACGCGGGAGAGGGAGAGCAAGTCATCAATGAGGCGTGACATGCGGCGCGCCTGTTCGCGCATGATGTCGAGAAACCGGTTGCGCGCAGAAGCATCATCGCGTGCCGGCCCCTGCAATGTTTCGACAAAACCCAGCAGCGAGGCGAGTGGTGTACGCAATTCATGGCTGACATTGGCGATGAATTCCGACCGCATCTTCTCCACCCGGCGCGCGCTTGTCAGATCATAGAATGTGACCAAAGCCCCACGTCGATTGTCCACGGTGACTGGCCCCACGCGCACGTCAAACACACGCTCGACCGGCACCCGTTCATGCCATGTCACCTCCCGCTGCGTGCCGCCGCTGAGCACGTCCTGCACAGCTTGCAAAATAGCAGGGCTGCGCAGATGCAAGGCTAAAATATCCTCGCGGCGCAATGCCGGCAGAAGGTCCTGAACAGCGCCGTTGGCGGCTTTCATGCGGCCGTCTGGCCCCACGAGCAGAGCAGGCTCCCGCAACCCGGCGAGCAGGCTGGCGCAAAGGTCAAGATCTTGTGGCGTCAGTGTTTTGTCCACGATGGCTCCTTCGCCATAGCTATGGGCGAGGCGGCGCTGGTGATCAAGTCAACCTGTCACCCAATTGCACTTGCTTGCAAGTCGTGATTGGCTGGGAGCTATTCATAAGATCGGAGGAAACATGACCAGCGATCCCAAATTTGAAAGGCGTGCCTTTTTGCTCGGCAGCGCGGGAGCCCTTGCTGCTTCCACCCTTGAGCCGGCAGTCGCGCAAACATCAGAGCCCAAGCCACTTCCCGCCTATGTCAATTGGAAGGATCCCAAGGCCTTTATCGTGCATTCGGATCAGACGCTGGAGATGAAGCGTGATCTGTTTGGCACGAGCCTGATCACGCCGGAAGATCGCCTCTTCATCCGCAACAATGTGAAGCCGCCACCGGAGTCGATTGCCGCTGACCGTGATGCATGGCGTGTGGAATTTGCGGGCGTCAAACAGCCCAAGACTTTTACGCTTGGTGAGTTGAAGCGGCTCGGCGTTGTGACGGTGGCAACCGTGCTGCAATGTTCCGGCAATGGTCGCAAATTTTTCATGGATGAGTTGAAGGGCGATCAGAAAATGTCTGGTACGCCCTGGACCGTTGGTGCGGCTGGATGTGTGATCTGGAGCGGCGTGCCCCTCAAGGCCGTAGTCGATGCCTTGGGTGGACCGATTGCGGGCATGAAATTCATCACGGGCACAGGGGGTGAGGAAATCCCTGCAGGGCTTAATCCGAAAGACCTTGTGGTGGAACGCTCCGTGCCGCTCAGCAATCTCGACACCGTCATCCTTGCCTGGGAAATGAATGGCAAACCGATTTCGGTTGCTCATGGCGGACCCTTGCGCATGGTCGTGCCGGGCTATTCCGGCGTCAACAACGTCAAATATGTCAAGACGGTTGCGCTCACCGTCGAGCAAACCGATGCGCGCATCCAAAGCGCGAATTATCGCTTCCACAAAATGGGCGAAAAGCCGGCACCCAACCAGCCCGCCGTGTGGGAACAGCCTGTCAAATCATGGATCACCTCGCCAACAACAAGCCAGAAGCCGGGCCTGTTGCAGGTCACGGGTCTCGCCTTTGGTGGCATGAATCCGGTGGCCCATGTCGATGTCTCGGTTGATGGTGGCAAGACATGGGTGCGTGCGAAATTCATCGGGCCGGATCTCGGCCGCTTTGCCTGGCGCATGTTCACATTGCCCGTCACCTTGAAGCCGGGCGACTACACGCTTGTCAGTCGCGCAACTGATAGCAAGGGGGCCACGCAGCCCGAAACCACGCCGCTCAATGGCTCTGGCTATGGTCACAACGGGTGGCGTTCGCCCGGTGTCAAGATCACGGTTGCTTGATCAAACATGCGTGAGGCTCCGCGCCTGCGGGGCCTCCTTCTTCCGGCTGATGGTGTTTCGATGCGGATGATTTTGGTTGCAGGACTGGCGCTGCTCGGCGCTGCCAATGCCCGTGCTGATGAGGCAAGTTTGAACCTCGGCAAGAAGGTCTTTTTGGAAATTTCGCAGCCACAATGCGGGCTCTGCCATAGTTTGGCAGATGCAGGCGCCACGGGCGCGGTGGGGCCTGTGCTGGATGAGTTGCGGCCAACCGCTGATCGTGTTCGCACAGCGGTCATCAATGGCATTGGCCCGATGCCACCAAACTCCGTGCTGACGAAAGAGCAGATCGAGGCGGTCGCGCTCTATGTGTCGAGTGTTGCGGGTAAAAAATAGGCGATGCGGCATCCCCCGCCGGGACTTGCCCTTGGCGATGAAAGGCGACAAGGTGCGCCACCCCGCATGACGGGGTGATAGGGTTGAACGTACCGCGAGGGGACGATGAAACTGTTGCGCACCTCTGCGGCGCTTTTGGGCGCCGCTCTTCTGGGCCTTGTTGCGACTGCTGCCACGGCACAGACCAATTGGCCGACGAAGCCTGTGAAGTTGATCGTGCCTTTTGCGCCGGGCGCCGGTGCAGATATTGGCGCGCGTCTGGCGGCTGATGCTCTGTCAAGGAAATGGGGCCAGCCAGTCATTGTCGAGAACCGCCCCGGTGGTGACAGCCTCATCGCCATTCGTGCGGTCATTAGTGATAATGACGATCACCAATTCCTGTTCGGACCGACGGGCAACTTCACGCCTCATCCCTACCGTCACGAGAAGCTCGGTTATGTGCGCGAGCGCGATCTGCTGCCGGTGGCGCGTTTCTCCACCACCATTCTTGCTGTGGGCGTGTCTGAAACGCTTGGCATCAAGACGCTGGCCGAATTCGTTGATCTCGCCAAGCGCAAGCCCAATGAGCTGAATGTGATGGTGGTGCCCGGCATCACCGAACTCGTGTGGGATGGTTTCACCACAACGCTTGGTCTCAAGATCACCAAAGTGCCCTTCACCAATTTGACGCAGGGCGCAGGCGAAATGGCGACTGGCCGCATTCATGCTGCCATGACGGCGCTGGCCATCCAGCAACCTGTGTTGCAGGCCAAGGGTGCACGTCTGGTGGCTGTGACGAGCCGCAATCGTATTGACATCATGAAGGATGTGCCGACCGCGATTGAGTCAGGTGTGCCATCGCTGGAGCTTGAAGGCCTTGTTGGTTTGTTCGCCCCCAAGAGCCTGAGCCTTGAATTGCGCAAACGCATTGGTGACGAAGTGGCCGCCGTGGCGCGTATGCCGGAAATTGCCGAGAAGCTCGTAGCTTCAGGTCAGGTTCCCAATCCAGGTGGCGCGGAAGAGTTTTCCGCTGACATCGTCAAGCAGGAACAGCAGGTCGCAGCGATTGCCAAGCTGATCGGTCTCAAGCGGATGGATCCCTGAGATCTGGCAGACGAGAATGAGAAACGCCGGGCTTGCCCGGCGTTTTTTATTCCACCATTGCTTCTTCGCGTTTCTTGCGAATGGCAGGTGCAGCCACGACGAGCAGCAGGAGTGCTGCGGCGATGAGGAAGCCCAGACTGATCGGCGTATTGACGAAGATCATGGGATCGCCGCGCGACAGAAGCAAAGCGCGCCGCAGATTTTCTTCCATCATCGGGCCAAGCACAAAACCAAGGATCAGTGGTGCAGGTTCGCAATCAAGCTTGAGGCAGAGATAGCCAAAGAGGGTGATACAGGCCAAAACGGCTATATCGGTTGGATTGCCATTGATCGTGTAAGTGCCAATGCAGCAGAAACCGACAATGGCCGGGAACATCAGACGATAGGGCACCCGTAGCAGGCGCACCCAGATCCCCACCATGGGCAGATTCAGGATGACAAGCATCAGATTGCCCATCCACATGCTTGCTACCACGCCCCAGAACAGATCAGGACGATCCGTCATCACTCGCGGTCCCGGTGTGATGCCATGCACCATCAAGGCTCCGATCATCAAGGCCATGGTCGGATTGGAGGGAATGCCAAGTGTCAGCATTGGAATGAATGATGTCTGCGCGCCAGCATTATTGGCGCTTTCGGGTGCTGCAACACCGCGAATATCGCCTTGGCCAAAATGACGCGGCTCGGCTGCGACTTTCTTTTCCAGCGTATAGGCAGAAAAAGCCGCGAGCAGCGCGCCGCCTCCGGGCAAGACACCCAGCACAGAGCCAAGTGATGTGCCGCGCAGAACAGAGGGAATGCAATGGCGGATGTCGGCCCATGACGGAAGCACCTTGCCAACGCTGCCAGCAAGTGCGCCTTGACCTGCCTTCTTCTCCAGATTCACGATCACTTCGGCAATGCCATAGATCGCCATCGACAGTGCAACGAATTCGATGCCATCAGCGAGACCCTGGAAGCCGAAGGTGAAGCGACGGACGCCGGAATTTACATCCGAACCGGCAAGGCCAATGATCAGTCCAACCACCACCATTGCAATGGCTTTGATGATCGAGCCACGTGCCAGCACAACGGCGGCAATGAGGCCGCAAAGCATGAGCGAAAAATATTCGGCAGGGCCAAATTGCAGGGCGAGTTTGGCGAGTGGTGGTGCGCCAAAGGCAATCACGAAAGTGGCAACTGTTCCAGCAAAGAAAGAGGCCAGTGCCGCCATGCCGAGTGCCGGGCCTGCACGACCCTGACGCGCCATCTGGTGACCATCAAGGCTTGTCACCACCGATGAAGCTTCGCCGGGAATGTTGATGAGGATGGCGGTGGTTGAGCCGCCATATTGAGCCCCGTAATAGATGCCCGCCATCATGATGAGTGCTGATACCGGTTCCAGCGTGAAAGAAATCGGCATCAACATGGCAACCGTCGTGACAGGTCCAATGCCGGGCAGGACACCGACGACAGTGCCGAGGAAGGCGCCGATCAGACAATAAAGCAGGTTCTGCACCGTGGCTGCGACGCTCAGCCCCAGCCCGATATTGGAAAGGACATCCATCATGGGAGCGATCTCTTAAAGGTCTGGCCAGACAGGCAGCGGCAGACCCAGCACATAGACAAAGATGAGAAGCGAGAGAGCGGTGAGACCTATGCTCAACGCGCCCGCTTCTTTCCAGCGCGTTTCATCGCCCGCAAAAGCGGCGGTGAATGTGGTAATGGTGAGGGCAATGACGAGGCCGAGTGGCTTGATCATGACACCAAACAAGATCACGCAGCCAATGAGCAAGGCGAGCGGCTTCAGGTGAAGACGCTCCACCCGTTCGCCATGGATGATCAGCGAGCGAATGACGAGGATGGCGCCCAATCCGGCCAATACAAAACCGAGCATGGTCGGGAAATAGCCCGGTCCCATGCGTCCTCCACGGCCCATGGAATAGCCGCTCGCCGTCACAAGCGTGACGGCGGCGAGTGCGATGAACATCAGACCTGACCAGAAGTCCTTCGGGGCACGAATGAACATTGATCAGTTGTCCTTGATTTTTCCGTCTTCGATCACTTTCTTCCACTTGGCGAATTCAGCCTTGATGAAAGCCTCGCCCTCTTGTGGCGTCGTGCCGCGCGGGTCAACGCCAACCTTGGCAAGTGCTGCGATCAGTTCAGGATTGGCCAGCGCGGTCTTGATCGCCTGATTGAGTTTCGTCATGGCTTCCTGCGGAATGCCTGCGGGGGCAAAGATGCCAAGCCACAGATCGACTTCAAAACCCTTCAGACCAGCTTCATCGACGGTGGGAATATCAGGATAGACTTTGGTGCGCGTCAGACCGGTGGTGGCAATGGGGCGCACGCGATTATCTGTCGTGAAAGGCAGCGCACCTGCAATGCTGGAAAATGCAAATTGCACCTTGTTGCTCATCATGTCCGGATAGGATTGACCGATGCTCTTGTAGGGAATGTGGGTTGCATCAATGCCGGTGCGCTGCTTGAACAATTCGCCAGCCAAATGGGGCGTGGTGCCAATGCCGGCGGATGCGAAATTCAGCTTGCCGGGATTGGCCTTTCCATAGGCGATGAGGTCGGCAATCGTCTTGATGGGCAGTTCAGGGGCGACAACCACAACCTCCGGCGAGGAGCTGATCATCGACACTGTTGTCAGCTGTTTGAACAGATCATAAGGCATCGAAGGCTGCAGCGTCGGATTGATGACGATGGCCGGATCCATGAGAACGAGTGTGTAGCCATCAGCCGGTGACCGCGCGACCGAGTCTGTGCCCGTAATGCCGCCGGCGCCCGGACGGTTTTCCGCAATCACCTGCTGGCCGAGCGGGCCGGAGAGATGGGTTGCAAGATTGCGCCCCACATAATCAATGATGCCACCTGGCGAATAAGGAAGAACGAGACGAACAGGCTTGTTCGGATAGCCTTGCGCTTGGGCTTGTGACAAGCCGCTGACCCCGGCCCCGATAGCCAGCGCACAGCCAAGAACGAGAGCGCGGCGAAGTTTGGACAAGCTCATGATGATCTCCCTCAGATGCGCGAATGCGCGAACGTCAAGTGAATGATGCAAGCGTCAGCCAGAGGCCGCTTCAAGTCAAGACAGTCTCTGCCTTTCGACTGGGCAGAGACTGCCTTTTGCTTGGGCGCTGAAGATAAGCGCGAGTTGAGTGATAGTAATCGCCTCACATGCTGCCTTCGATTCCGGCCTTGCGAACCACCTCTGTCCAGCGCGAGATTTCTGTCTTCACAAAGGCGGACAGATCCTCAAGCGAGGGTGAGGGCAGCGGGCTCATGCCGGTTTTGTCGATCTGTTCCTGCAAGGCGGGCTCGCGCAAAATGCTTGCGAAGTCGCGATGCAGTTTTTCAATGATCGGGCGCGGTGTGCCTGCCGGTGCCGAGATCATCTGCCATGAGGCGACATCAAAGCCCGGCAGCGTCTCATTGATCGGCGGCACGTCGGGCAATTCCTTCACGCGCTGCGCGGTCGAGACACCAAGGGGGCGAACCTGACGGCCCTTGAGCTGCGCGGCTGCCGGGCCAAGATCAACGAACATCAGCGGCACATGACCGGCCATCACATCCTGCAGGGCAGGAAGGCTGCCCTTGTAAGGCACCTGCTGCATATTGATGCCGGCCATGCTCTTGAAGAGCTCTGCGAAGAGGTGATGCGGCACGCCCGGTCCCGCCGTCGCATAGCTCAGCGGCTCTTTTTGTTTTTTTGCATAGGCGATGAGATCAGCGACCGATTTGACCGGCAGGTCATTATTGACCACCAAAACGAAGGTGGTGCGCGCAGGGATCGCGAGCGGGATGAAGTCTTTGGCCGGGTCATAGGGCAGAGTTTTGTAAAGCGATACATTCACCGCCATGGTGGAGCTGGGCGCAATGAGCAATGTATAGCCATCGGCAGGTGCCTTGGCGGCCGCGACTGCGCCGATGATGCCACCAGCACCCGGACGGTTTTCAACCACGAAGCCCTTGCCCCACAGGGCTTCGAGCCGCTGGTTCAGCACACGCGCGAGAATGTCACCCGCACCGCCTGCCGTGAAAGGTACGATCATGGTGATGGGGCGGGCCGGAAATTCCTGAGCCAGAGCGGGCAGGGGTGCTGCCAGCGCAGTTGCCAACCCTGCACAGACCGAACGGCGCGACAGATCCACAGACATGAAACCTCCCCAGTGTTTTGTGGCGCGCAGCTTGTCCTGTTTTCGTCCCCACCGCAAGAATGTGTGACTTGATCACCGGTCCGAAAAGCCTAGATAGGGCTCAACAATACTGGGCTGAGGGGATTTCCCGAATGTTACGTCACTTGATTGCGGCCACTGCAGTGGCCTTGCTCGGCGCTGCCAGCGTGCAGGCGCAAACCTATCCAAACCAGCCGATCACCGTCATCGTGCCTTATGCGCCGGGCGGCAACACGGATGTCGTCGGTCGCATCGTGGCCGAGCAGATGTCGGTCATTCTCGGCCAGAAACTCGTGATCGAAAATGTGGCTGGTGCCGGCGGCACGACGGGCTCACAAAGGGCCGCGCGCGCCACACCCGATGGCTACACGCTGCTGGTGGGGCAGATGGGCACCCATGCCGCCAGTGTCGGGCTTTATCCCAATCTCGGCTATGATCCGGTGAATGACTTTGAACATATCGGCCAGCTCTCCGATACGCCGATTGGAATTCTCGTGCGCAAGAATTCCCCCGCAAAGGATCTGCAATCGCTGATTTCGATGATCAAGGCCGCGCCAGACAAGCTCAATAATGGTCATGGCGGTGTTGGTTCGACGAGCCATGTGTCTTGCGTGTTCTTCACCTCGCTGATCGGTGCGCGCTCGCCCATGATCCCTTATCGTGGATCGGGCCCCGCTTTTGCGGATCTGCTGAGCGAGCAATATGACTTCCTCTGCGATCAGATTCCGCACACGGTCGGACATGTGAAGGCTGGCAGCGTGCGTATGCTCGCCATTGCAACGCCGGAGCGCTCGGACGCCTTGCCGGATGTGCCGACAACGACGCAAGCCGGTCTGCCTGCTTTTCAGGCTTCGGGCTGGAATGCCTTGTTTGCGCCCAAGGGCACGCCGCGTCCCGTTGTTGAGCGGCTCAATGCAGCTCTGCGTCAGGCACTCGATGAGCCGAATGTGAAGAATAAACTCGAATCCATTGGCGCTGTTCTGCCGCGGGCGCAAAATCGTACGCCGCGCCTTCGTTGGATCCGAGATCCAGAAATGGGCGCCCATCATGAAGGCAGCCAATGTCGAAGCGCCCAAATAGGCATCTTCGCTGATCTTGCGTCACCCCGATTGATGGTGCAGTTTCGCTGCAACTTCAAATGGGTGACGCGGGGGATCCATGCGCAAGGCGGTTTTGAAATTCACACTGGCTCTCACTTGCCTGCTGGGCGCAGTGCCTGTGCAAGCGCAGACGCAGTATCCTGATCGTACGATCAAGATCGTTGTACCTTTTCCGCCCGGCGGCGGCGTTGATCTGATCGCGCGACGCATTGGGCAAGGCTTGCAAGAAGATCTTGGCCAAGCGGTCATCATCGAGAACAAGCCTGGCGGCGGCACGACTTTGGGGACGGATTTCGTCGCCAAGAGCCCGCCTGATGGTTACACGCTGGTGCTTGCCTCTTTTGCCCATGCGGTTAATCCAAGCCTGATGCCGTCATTGCCTTTCGACACGCGGAAATCTTTCTCCGCGATTGGCATGATCGGCCGCTCCTATAATGTGCTCGTGGTCAGTCCAAAATCACAGCTGAAAAGCGTCGCGGACATTTTGCGCGTGAGCCGCGAAAAGCCGGGCTCCCTCACCTATGCGTCACAAGGCGTTGGCACATCGGCTCATCTGGCGGGCGAGTTGTTCAAGAATCTTGCCGGTGTTGACATTGTGCATGTGCCCTATCGTGGTGTTGCACAGGCATTGCAGGATGTGCTGAGCGGTCAGGTTGATATGATGTGGCCGACATCAGCGGCGGCGACTGCGCTGATTAATGCCGGCCAGTTCCATGCAGTGGCGAGTACGGCGCCTGCGGGCAAGTCACCCATGCCCGGCGTGACGACGATTGCTGAGTCTGGTCTGCCAGCCTATGTCGTTGATGGATGGTATGGTGTCTATGCGCCCGCCAATCTGCCAAAAGACATCGTGGCGAAGTTGAATGGCGCGCTTAATCGTGTGGTGCAGACGCCTGCCTTCCAGAAGGGTGTCGAGCCTGAAGGTCTCGTCGTGACGCCCGGTACACCCGAAGACTTCGATCAGTTTGTGCGCGGCGAAGAAATACGCTGGCGCAAGATCGTCACGGAAAACAAGATCACGATCAACTAACATGAAAAGGCCCGGAGAGATCCGGGCCTTTTGCTGTCCTTCTTATTCCAGTTTGACTTTCGCGTCCTTGACGACCTTGTCCCAGCGGATCACTTCGGCGCGGACGAATTTGCGCATTTCTTCGCCCCACATGTCCGGGATTGCAGAGCCATTTCGTGCCCAGGTGTCTTTCACAGCTGGGTCCTTGAAAATGTCGCGCATGATCGTGCGCATCCGCTCAATGACAGGTTGCGGCGTCCCCTTGGGCGCAAAAATCGCATACCATGTCGAGACCTCATAATCTTTCACACCTGTTTCAATGGCAGTGGGCACATCAGGCAGAAGCTCGGTGCGGCGTCGATCAGCAACAGCAATGGCGCGCAACTGACCTGCCTTGATGCGCTCGGCTGAAGAGCCGAGCCCGTCAAACATCACCTCGATTTGGCCCGTCACAAGATCGCCCAAAGCCGGGCCTGCGCCGCGATAGGGCACATGGGTGATGTTGGTCTTGGCAAGCATGTTGAACAATTCGCCCGCCAGATGATGCGTGGTGCCCAGCCCTGCCGAGCCATAATTCATTCGGCTTGACTGCGCTTCAGCGATGAACTCCGCCATGGTTTTCGCTTTCACCTTGGTGGGATGAACAACGATGATTTGTGGCACGACGGAGAGAATGCCGACCGGCTCGAAATCAGTCTCGATCGAGTAATCGAGCTTGGGGTAAAGCGAAGGTGCGATGGCATGATGCGCTGCACCCACAAAGAAGGTGTAGCCATCGGGCGCAGCCTTGGCCGCGGCTGAGGCTCCAACCGTTCCACCTGCGCCCGCGCGATTATCAATCACGATGCGCTGTCCGATCTTGCTTTCGAAGAAATTGGCGAAGGGCCTTGCGAAAGCATCCGTCCCGCCACCGGCTGCAAAAGGCACGATCAGATTGATCGGACGTTCCGGCCAATTCTGGGCCTGTGCTGGCAGGCTGAGAGCGGAGCCCAACAAGGCTGCGCCTGCAATCATGATATGACGCCGGGACATGGTCATCGTTTCCCCTCCATGTGGCTGATGGCCTGCTTTGTCATTGCAGCTTATAGACGCGCCGCGATGGCGCACAGATCAAAATTGTTGTGACCGAGCTGGGCTGGTTCGATTGCCGGGGTCATGGCATGGTCCCTGCCTCTGGAGGTCGCCATGCTGCTGCTCGTTTTCGGGATCATCCTGTTTTTGGGGACCCATAGCCTGTCCACTGCGTCGCATATGCGCAGCACCCTTGCCAGCCGTTTCTCCGAAAATGGCTATAAGGTGATCTATTCAATTCTCTCTGTGCTGGGTCTTGTGCTGATCGTGAAAGGCTTCGGGGATTATCGTGCAAGCGGCATGATCCCTGTTTGGGAGCCCCCGCGCGGCCTGCGCCATGTTGCGCTGCTGCTGATGTGGTTTTCATTCGTGGCACTCGCGGCGATGTATAAGAAGCCGGGTCGCATCCGTGGTTGGCTGCGCCATCCGATGCTTGTAGCCATCAAGATCTGGGCCTTGGCACATCTTCTGGCCAACGGGGATCTTGGCAGCATTCTCCTCTTCGGATCCTTCCTCGGCTGGGCGGTTTATGATCGCATCAGCGTCAAGCGCCGTGGTGATGCCGGGGCTGAGCCGCAACTGTCATTCACCCAGGCCGATGCGGTGAGCCTTGTGGTGGGCAGCGCTGCTTACATTGTCATGATCTTGCTGCATCCGCTGCTGATTGGTGTGCGCGTGATGTGAAAAAGGCGGCGCTGGAAACGCCGCCTTGTGTCCGTTAGCCCTTGAAGGCTTTCGCGGCCTTCTCGATCACATCTGGCGGGGTTTTCACGATGGCATCCGAGAAGCCTTGCACAGTTGCTCCGGGCGTGGGATCGAGTTCGAGCCCGCGCTTGGTTGCCATTTCGATCATCGCGGGATCCTTCACCATCTTGTCGAAGACGTCGCGCAGATAAGCGATGCGATCAGCAGGTACGCCGGGCGGCGCGACAAGGGCGCGCCCGATCATCGCGCCTGCAGAGGCAAATTCGATCACCTTCTTTGACTCAGCATCCCCTACCAATTCCTGCATCAGTGGAATATTGGCGAGTTCGCGATTGCGCTTCAGGCCGGTTTGGATGACTGCAACAAGGTCACCATTTTCCAGCTGGCGCTTATGTGTCACGCGCCATGAATTCCAGGCCGAAGAGACAAGATCAATCTCACCGCGTTCGAGTGCGATCGAATATTCATTCGCACCCGGATAGCCGCAGATCATCTTGAATTTATAGCCGCCCAGAACTTTCAGCAGAGCTGGATATTGATAGCTCTGTGCCGTCGTGCCTGTGCATCCGACAATCGTTTCCTGACGTTTCATATCCTCAGGCGTCTTGGAGGGCGAATCCTTGCGGCGCACAAAGGCGGTGTTGACCGGAGAGAAGGAGCCAATATAGCGCATCTCCTCGACCTTCCATTTGCCGACCTCAGGCTCCATCACCTGAGTATTGCCGATGGTTTCCGGCAGAACGGCAAGCACGGTGCCATCGCGTGCGGCACGCGAATAAATGTCGCTTGTCGCAACAAGGCCGCCACCACCGGGCTTGTTCTCAACAATGACATTGGCGGCTTGCGGCAGATGCACTTTCAGCATGTCTGCTGCCAAACGCGCATAAAAGTCATAGGAGCCCCCCGGAGGATGACCGACCATGACCCTGATGGTCTTGCCACGGAAAAATTCCGCAGCATCTTGTGCCAGCACGCTGGTGCTGGTGGTAAAGGTTGCAAGCGCAAGCAGCGAGGCCGTGACGAGCTGTTTCATGTTAAATCCTCCTTCGAGCGCTCAGGCGAGATCGCCAAGCACCTTGCGTGATTCAGCAAAGAGTTCATCGACGCTCAGCTTGGTTGGGACGAGCTTCTGCTCATATGCGAGTTTCGTCACCACTTCGAGCGAAGGCGCGATGGCGTAATAGCCAATAGGCCGCATATCAATTGCGCCTGCGGCCACTGGCGCGTCGTCCTTGGCGCGTTTGAACATGGAATAGATCTCGCGCACAAGATCAGGTCTGAAGCGCAACAGATCACGTTTGACCACAAGCATGTGATTGATTGGCAGCTCGCCTGTCTTGTCGAACCATGCGCGTCCTGCCTTGGCTGCATCAGGAATGACAGGCTTGATCTTGGGATCATCAGGAAGATCATTTCCCAGAATGCCTGCATCGACCTGACCGGACATTAGCATGGGCAGGAGCTTCGTGCCCGCTGGTGCGCGCGTCACAAAGGGTGGTTCCTGATACTCAGCTAGATGCGCGCCTTCAAAGATCACCCATTCGACGCTTTCAAGATCGAGCCCATGCTCGACAGACAGAATGTTGCGCACCCATGCGCCCGTCGTTTGCGTGTAAGCGCGCACGCCGACTTTCTTGCCGCGCAAGGTTTGCGGCGTCAGCTCTTTGTGGAAGTCAGTATTATAGACAATGCAGCCATGCTGAAAGCGCGAGGCGAGAACGATCGGCAGCAACACGACGGGCTTCTTGTAGATATAGGCCTGCAAGAAGGTGAAGACAGCCAGTTCACTCACATCAAATCGCTGCTCGCGCGCCATTGGTTTGAAGGCATCGTGAATAGGTTCGATTTCATGATATTCGATGTCAAAAAGGGGCGAGGTGATCGTGCCCGACAGAAGCGCTTCGGTGGTAGGATAGCGCTTGAGGGCGCAAGACAATGTCAGCTTGGTCATATGGCCCTCACTTCAATGATGGATAGAGTGCTTTCGCCGTTCCGCTCAGGACATTCGCCTTGTCCTGCGGTGCGAGCGAGGCAATCACATGCAGCGTTTCCTTGACGATATTGGGCAGCGTGTCGTCATGGGCCGGGAAATTCGAACCCCACAAAATCCGTTGTGAGCCGAAGGTCTCCATCAGCTTTGTCATGAAAGCTTCCGGCGTTGAATGGCCTTGCTGGCAATGTTCAACGGTGCGGCTCGTGAGTTTCAGATAAACATTCGGATATTGCGCCAAATCCCAAAGGCTTTGAGCCTTCACATAGGGCGGTCCATCATTGATGACGGGACGCGCGAGATGATCGAGCAGAAAATTGGTCTGCGGGAAGCGCTTGATCAATGTCAGCAAGAGCGGAATGCCTTCCGCCGTCATCTGCATGGCAACCGGCAATTTCATCGCGCCGGCTTTTTCCCACACAGGGTAAGCGTGCTCATCATCAAGCCAGGTCTGCTGGCCCGGCATGGTGGAGCCGGTGGTGAAAACGCGCATTCCCGTCATTCCAAGGCTCACCCAGTGGTCCATCTGCTTCAATGCATCCGGGTCGAGCGGATCAACCGAGAACACGCCGGTGAAACGCTGCGGAAAGCGTTTGATCGAATCTGCGAGATAAGTGGAGTTGTGGCCATAGGCAGTGGATGCCTGCACCACTGCAGCTTTCGCAACGCCAGCCGCATCCATGGCCGCAAGGAGCTGTTCGGGTGTTGTGGGGCGGGAGGAGGACCAGTCTGATTGTTTGCCGCCTATGGGTGCCAGCGGATAGGTCACGCGATCTGGCGAGACCACGTGGCAATGAACGTCAATGATCTCAAGATCAGTCGTCGCCATTCTCGTTCCTCCGGATGTGTGGGTGTTCCCGTGCCGCTCATGTAACCACGGCGTCTGATGCGCACCCTATTCAAACGGGGGCGGGGGGTATAAGTTTTTCCTAAACTCTTCTCGCTGAACCTCGCGCTGATCATGCCCCCCAATCGCAGAAGTGCCTCTCAGTTGAGCCTGCCCGGCCTGCGGCGGCTGCGCGTCTTTGATGCAGTCGCACGCAGGGGATCCCTTTCTGCGGCGGCGCAGGAGCTTCGTTTGAGCCAGCCTGCCCTGACCCGGTCCATGGCCCGGCTGGAGGCGGATCTTGGAACGCGCCTGTTTGATCGCAGTCCAGAGGGTGCTTTTCCGACGCCTGCGGGCACCGCCTTTCGCCGCCGGACGGATCGTTTCTTCGCGCAGCTGGTGGAGGCTGTTGCGCAGGCCAGCGGCGAGCCCGATGCTGAGCGCCGCGCGGGGCTGATGACCTCCGCCCAGCTGCGCGCGCTGATCGCCATCTGGCGTCTGGGAAGTTTCAGGGCAGCAGCACGCGACCTCAATCTCGCAGAGCCGAGCCTGCAGCGCCCGGCCCGCGAGCTGGAGCAAATCATTGCAAGGCCCCTCTATCGAAGAGCTGCTGCCGGACTGTGCGTGAATGAGGCAGGTGCGGAGCTGGCGCGCCGATTGTCGCTCGCCCAAGGGGAAATTCGCTCTGGTCAGGAAGAGATTGGGCGAGTGGGGGCTGGGCGGGCGAGCCTGCGCATTGGTGTGCTGGCCTTGACCCCGCGCAAGCTACTTGCGCAGGCGACTGCCCTGCTGCTGGAACAAGATCAAACGCACAAGATCGAAGTGCTTGAAGGAAGCTACGCCTATCTCGCGCGAGAACTCAATCAGGGCGGCATTGATGTTTTGATGGGTGCCTTGCGTGCCCCGCCACCTTATGCGGATCTGCGAGAAGAGCGCTTGTTTGAAGACCCTTATGCGATTGTATGTCGCAAACATCATCCATTGCTGGCGTTTGCACATGTTGCGCCTGAAGACCTTGCGCCATTTGAATGGATTTTTCCCAATGAAGGGCTGCCGCGCCGCGCGGTCCTCAATGAATTTCTTGCGCGCATGGATCTGCCGAAGATCGTGCAGTTTGAAACAAGCTGTCAGGCCACGATCAGCGCCTTGCTGGCCGCGAGTGATCGCATCTCTATCTTGTCGCGCCATCATATCGAGCTGGACGGGAATCAGGAGCTGGCTTTCATCGAAGGACTCAGCGTTGATCATGCGCCGCGTTATGTCGGCTTGACCTATCGCGAGGGATGGCTGCCAACGCCGTTTCAAGCCGCGTTCTTGCGCGAGATGCGCGCCACTTGTTCGCATTTAGGCGAAGACTGATTAGGTTATGTGGCCCAGAATGGGTGCAATGCCGAATCCCTGTGCGGCATAATGGTTCGTAACGCCTTTTGATGTTGCGAAAGCCGATCACTTTCGTGTTAGAGACGGGCGGCGATTCACGGGTTTGCGGGGCACATGATGAAGGCGGTGCGGGCTTCTGTTTTGGTGGCACTCTGTTTGGTACTGGCCGGTTGCGAGACGATGCGTAGCGTGCCTGATCCAGCGGTCAGTCCGCGAGACGCCAAACTTCTCGCAGAAGTCCCCGTGGTGGAACTTGAGCCCGAATATCAGCGCTATGAGGTGGCTGATCCCACAGGTGAAGCGCCTGGCACCATCGTCGTCGATACCACGCTGAACTTCCTCTATTTCGTGCTGCCGGATAAAAAAGCGATCCGCTATGGCGTTGCGACAGGTACGGAAGCGCAAGGCTGGACGGGCACTGCAACGGTTGGCCACAAGGCAGAATGGCCGCATTGGACGCCGCCTGCCGAGATGGTGGCCCGTTGGCCCCATCTGAAGCCTACTCTGGCCGCAGGTGGCCTGCCCGGCGGCCCTGACAATCCCTTGGGTGCGCGCGCGCTCTATCTCTTCGACAAGGGCCGCGACACGCTCTACCGAATCCATGGCACGAATGAGCCGGAGACGATTGGCCGTGGCGCCTCTTCCGGCTGCATCCGTATGCGCAATATTGACGTGATCGACCTCTATAACCGCGTGAAGATCGGCGCCAAGGTCATCGTCAAGTAATCCGGGGCGCGTCGGCGGCAGGACAGCTGCAGAATTGTCCAAAAGGCGCATTTCCCGCAGCCTTGGGGCTGCGGAGATGGCTGCTGGCTGGCCGGCAATGGGTCTTTTGCCCCTTTTTTCCGGTGGATCGCTTAAGATTCAGGGGCTTCAAGCCGTCATTGGGTAGGTCAGTATGGTGCTTGAGATGACCTATCAGTGGATTGATGCCATCACGCCTGAGGTCGTGGACGTGCTCTTTGAAGACCTTCTGGTGGAGGCTTCAGGCGAAGAGCATGTTTCGATCCTCTTTAACGCGCTCCAGAATTTTCTGGACATGGCGTGGGGCGGGGGTGCGTCTGGCAAGCCGGAGATGCAAAGCGATGGCGTCGTCGGAGCGGTGGCGATCATTTCCTTCCTGCGTGAACATCTGCGCAAGGACAGCCCCAATCTGGCCAATGGTGTGTTACGCCGTTTCTACAATGCAGCGCATCGCCAGATCATCACTGCGCATCGCGATCATGCGTTCGAGCAGTTTCGTGAAATCAAGGCGTCCATCAGCAAGGTGATCCAGCGCCCCTATTCGCGCGGCTTCTTTCAGCACTGCATGCAAGAAACACATATGGAGAAAGTGGAGCTGGTGCGCTTCCTGCTTTCGCGTGATGTGCGCGGTGGCCTCTTTGCGGTTGATCAGTCGATCCGCATTTTGGGAAACAGCCCCTCGGAGATTTCCTGATCCGCCTTGCCAAGTGCCGCCAGCGTGGTTGAGGCTGGCTTGTTCAGTAAACGCTCGTCGCCTTCGACTTCGCCACAGGCTTGCAAGCCATCGCAGCAATGCGCCACGCCGCAACCGCCGCATTCGACACAAGGTACGGCCGCACCACTGACGCGCTGCATTCCAGTGCCATTGCAAATCTCGCAGCGCATGAAGCGGCCTCTTTACTTGCGCGTTGCCAGAAGAATGCTGCTCGATTCCGTGCCATAGCCGAGGCGGAAGTTAAGCGGCTCGGCTTTTTGTTCAGCAAAGAACCGCGCCATAGAGGGCTGATACATGCCTTCAAAGACAGGAATGGGTTTTGAATAGCGACCGAAGGGACGGATATTCCATTCATTCCTGTTGTAATCATCAAGACGAACGCCTGTATCATCCTGAATGATGCGTCGGCTGCGTTCGAGAAGCACATTTCTGATGCGCGAGAAATTCGCGCCATGCACAAGATAGGATGCGCTTTTGAAAAAGGCGTCTGAAGCGCCTTGCGATTCAAGGAACTTCACGAAGCCTGGATGCAGGCCTGCATTGGCAAGATCGACGCTGAAATAATAGAGGACACGTTCGGTCGAGGCTTCGCGGTCATAGAAGGTGATCTTCAGGCCGGATGGACGCTGCGCAGGTGCGGTGGCGACTTCTTCGGCCAAGCCATCATTGTTGACGCGCAGATAATTCAGCCCGCGGATCTCCATGCCAGAACGGGCAAGGAAGACGAACAGGACCGGCACCACGCCCAGAAAGCCCTGACCATGCAACTCCTTCTGCATGTCAGCTGTCACAAAGAAGCTGGCGTGAAGGATTGTCTTCATCGACAGGCGCAGATTTTCGAGGCCGCGCTGGCGCAAGCCCACATTCATGCCCAACAGATCAGGCGCGGCACCCGGCAGCTCAAGCCCTGCAAGCACATAGGTGCGCGCATGAGGATAGAAGGCCCGCGCATAGAGGTAATCGGGGCCGCTGAACATATAAAGCAGCGTGCGATTAGGTGATGTCACATGGGTCGCTGACCAGGCTCGGATCTTGGCGAGTTGTTCTGCATCAAGACGTGCCCAGGCAGCATTGAGCTGTTGCGCATGGGTGCGCCAGATGGGCTCTTGCGTCAGTGCTTCAAGTGGCGAACCAGCGGCGACAGGCAGGCCGGCAAGATAACGTGCCACGTCATTCAGGCTTGCACCTGCGGCCAGAGAAGGGCTGACCGAGAGGCTTGCCAAGAGAGCAAGCGCAGTACGACGCGAGGGCGTTGATGAAAAAGGCACAGCCGAATCTCCGGGGAATCAATCTCATCAATCAGAATCAGAAGAAGGCACTTACGGTCAAGGCAGGGCTGAACATTCAGTGGCGCGGGCGCTGGGTAATGCTGGATGTGACAAGTGCCTCGCTGCCCTTGCGTCGCGGCAGGTCAGGCAGGCGGCGCAGCATGTCGGCAAGCGGGTAATGGGCCCAAGCGTCTGTCACATAGCTTTCATGGGAGACGGGCGCCGAGATGAAGATGCGCGCGCCGGGCTGCAATTGGGCAGGCATCTGGGTGCGATAGGATTGCCCCGCTTCGCTCACAGCATCCATCAGCTGGCGATTGCCCCTAGCAGTCGAGGATGTATAGGCGCTCAGGAAAAAGCCCTCAGGCCTATTGCGCATCCACTGGCTGAAGGCTGCAAATTGACCATAGGCGGCGTCTAGCAGCACGACGCCGCGGATGCGCTCACGAATGCCGCTATTTTTCAGCGCATGACCTGTCGGTTCAAAGCCGCCGCTATAGCCGACAACGATGATCGGCATATGTTCGAAGATGGACCGCTTTTCGGGGCGCCCCATCATGCGGGCGAATTTCTGCGCGGCCTCGTCGAGATAAAGCTTCATGAAGCCCGGCTCCCAGAAGCGGCCGATGCTGGAATCGTTGGCCTCCACTGCAAATTGCGGAGCAATGATGATGGCATTCATGCCGGAAGCCGAAATCTGCTCAGCCACCAGATAGCGATCTCGAATATCGCGTTCGAGCCGGGCGCGATGGCCGTGGAAGAAGAACACCAGAACCGCCGGCCGATCAGGGTCGAAGCCATCGGGAATATGCAACAGGGAGCGGCGTTCATTATAAGTCTCATGCGCCCAATACACGCGCCCGCTGGCGGTGCGATGGCCCCGGCGACCCTGTTCTTTCACATTGAAGAAAGGCGTGTCCCAGTCTGGGCGCGAACCTTCAAAGGGGAAGGGTGAATGTTCGAAGCTCGCCAGCTCCGTGCGCCCGGCAAAATGGGGGGACGGTGCAGGCGCCGGATCAACCAGCCGCGCGCGCGAGGGGGGGAGAGGTTGAGGCGGCTCGACGGTCGGGCTTGGCGCGATGGGCGGGCGCTGCACAAAGGCTGTGTCGAAGCGGATCGGCCCACGGCGGAATTGATCGGGATATTCTGGTGAAGCCGCAAAGACTTGCGGGCCTGCGGCGGGGCTTTCTGCGACAGGTGTTTCTTCTGCAGGTTCCTCGCCGCCACCCTTGTCGAGGATCTCGACCAGATCGCTCAGGGCTGTGTTGCGATCACCTGAGTCTTTGCCGCAGCCGGATAACAGGGCGAGCCCGGCCACAACGCATAAGCCCACCATCCACCGGGAAGCCCGGTGCCGCGACTGGCGAGGAGGGAACGAATGACGCATGGCACTGCTCTGCCGCAAACGCAGAAAACTGCGGCGCTTTCGTTCTAGCCGTGAAGCATTACCAATTTTTTAAGCATGATGGAGCGGCAGGGGGCGGGGGGCAATGGCGTCAGTCGGGCGGAGGTTGGCTGAAATGGTAGATGGGAGGAGAGGTGGTGGCGATTGTGATTTGTCGCGCTACAATCTGTCTTGCAGGCTTTCTGTAAGCTTGCCCCGATTTAATGCCCCGCGAGGCTTCCATGCGCATCACGCTTCTGCTTTTCACGCTTCTTACTTTGCAAGGCTGCGCCACGACCGAGGCCGAACGCGCGCGCAACACCTATTTCGTCTCCTCTCGCGCCTATCAGGCCTGCGTGCCTGAATATGCAGATCGTTTATGGAAATGCGAAGACTACCGCCGCGAGATGATCCGCGACCAACGCCGCTTCAATGCGGTGAGTGGTGGGCGGTGGTGAGGGGGTGATCGCGTTGCTGGTGCCGCAAGAGGGATTCGAACCCCCGACCCCCTCATTACGAATGAGGTGCTCTACCAGCTGAGCTATTGCGGCTTTGCGCGGGATCTGACCGCGAGACGGCTTCTCTTATCGACTGGCTTCACCCTTGGCAACTGCCCCTTTTCATCAGGTTTAACGCTGAGACGCATCGGGGCCGGGATCGTCGGGGGCGCTGGGAAGGGGGAAGATATCGCTACGGCGCGGCGTCTCGACCTGTGCGGCGCGGCGGATGCTGGCGAGTTTCGTCAGGGCGTCCTCCATCGCTTCCGGCTTTTCAGCGGCGGCCTTGTCAGGGGTCCGATTGTCGGGGCTCCGTTTGTCGGGGCTTGCTTGAGGCGGCGGCGCGAGGGGCAGAGCCTCTGCGGGCGGGGCGGGCTCTTCTGGAGCCACCTCGATGATGTCAGCCGCAGTCGGCAGGGGTTCCAGATCGGCGGTCAGTTGTTCGACTGGCTGTTGCCAGCGGAAAGCATCCAGCTTGCCGGTGACGGGAGAAACGGCAGCCCATTGGTCGCTGATGACGCCATCAGCGATCCAGGCCCGATCACGCGATGCGCGTGAGGCCCGCGCCAGCCATTCGCGCACAAGGCCTTGCGTGCCGCCATCCAGCTCTTCGAGTTCAGCCATCAGGCGGCAGAGCCGTGCACTGGGGCGCGCCTCGCCAGTGACAAGCGGCGATAATGTGCTGCGGGCCAGAGCAAATTCACGCGCATCCATCGCTGCGCGTGCCATGACCAGCTGCGACTCAATATCCTCAGGTGCAAGAGCCGCCAGCGTCTTGGCGCGCGTCAAGCGCTCAGCCGAGGAGTCGCCGGAGCGCACATCCAGATAGATGCGTGCGAGATCAGGGTGAGGTGCAAGCTTCCAGCTTTTCTCGATCAGCCGGGTGGCTTTGCGCAGATCCCCGCGACGCGCGAGCAAGCGGGCAGCCAGTGCTGTGGCTGGAATGAGATCCGGCGCAAGATCTGCGGCCTCGCGTGCAAGACGCAGGGCTTCATCGGCCGAGGACTCCGGTAGCTCACTTGCAAGCGCTGTTTGCAAGACCGCGCGCTGCCGGCGTGCAACATCCTTGTCGATGATGCGCTGCGCGAGATTAGCCTCGACGGTTGCAAGGGCTCGCGTCCAGTCATGTGCAGCTGTGTAATGATCAAGCACGGCCTGTCCAGCCCATGCGAGCGGAGCGATGCGCTGCGCTTGTTCAGCGTAATGATGCGCGCCTGCGTCATCCCCACGGCGCTGGGCTTCAAGATGCAAACCCCGCAAGCCCAGCACTCTGGTCTCGGGCACTTCGACCATGCGTGCGAAGAGCCGTTCAGCCTGAACACGGTCGCCTGCCAGTTGTGCGGCTTGTGCTCGCAGCAATAGGGTCAGAGGATCTTCTCCGAGATAGTTCTGTGCTGCTTCCGCACTCTTCATGGCCAATCGCGTATCGCCGGCCCCTGCGGCCACCATGCCGCGTGTCAGCGCTGCATAGCCCTTGTTGCGACGCCTCGCGCGCGCGGCAATCGACACCAACGAGGGCAAGCGCAGCACAAAGCTCAGAACATTCCAGACAAGCGTGAAGGCAATCGCAACCAGAAATACACCCAAGGCGCCAACAGCAAGCGATGTCTCATAACGTTGGCCCATGAAGGTCAGCGTGAGATCTCCGGGACGGTCTGCAATCCAGGCAAAGCCTGCAGCCGCTGCTGCCATCAGAATGAGGAAGATCAGCAAACGGATCATGGAGCGGCCTTTGAAGTCAGCGCTTGCATCGCGCTGTCGGCCAAAGCGCGGGCAGCCTGTTCAGCTGCAATACGCTTTTGCGCCATGTCACCGAAGCTCCTCGATGCAGCTTTGGCGGCATCGGGCAATTTCTGCCATGCCGCATAGGCTTGTGCGATCGAGCCTTGAGCAAGACTTGTCTCGATGCGCGCCATCAGGCTCGCCGCATCTTCACCCAGACTTTCACCCACCGGCCGCACACGCACCAGTTGGCTGGCGCTCGCCTTCAGACGATCCATGATGGTCGCATCACCGCTGCTTTTGTCCTGCAGTGAGTCAAGCACGGCGCGGCTTGATTGCTGCCAGCTTTGGGTGAGAGTTTTCGTGCTCGCAAGTCCGCTGCCAGTGGCCTCTCGCAAGGTCGCAATCCGCTCCGGCGAGGCGCCGAGCTTTTGTGCCACATCAAGAAGCGTGTTGAGGGGCTGCGCCTGTTCAACATTGTGCAAGATCGACTGTGCCACCACAACCAGCGAGGTTGCCGTTTCTCCCTTATCGCTGCGGGCCTCTGGTGCAGGCGATGGATCACGCGGCTTTTCCCGCAGTGTTTTGAGATCCTGCTCAAGGCTTGTCATGCGCAGTTCAATGGCGCGCAATTGGCCATGTAGCGGAGCAAGATCAATGACGGGTGTTTCGCCTTGCTGCGTTGAAGTGGTCAGCGTCTTGATCGCGTCTTGCAGATTGATGAGGGCGCGGTCGAGTTGATCCACACGTTGCGTCACAGCGGCGATGGCAGGTGCAGGTGAGGCGGGTTGCGGTTTTTGCTCAAGCGCGGTGAGGCGCTGTTGCAACTCACGCAGTTCCGGCGCTGCGGCAAGATTGGGGGCGCTTGGCAGCGGGCGTGCCTGCAATTGCGCAATGCTCTCGCGAAGGGTCTGGCGCTCCTGTTCGGCCATCTGGCTGTCCCATAGGCCCTGAAAGCCCAGAACCGTGCCTCCCAGTCCGAGCAGCAAAGCAAGACCTAAGGGCAGCCGTGATGGGCGCAGCGCCTCGCGTCTGGGCTCATCCGTGCGGATCGCCTCACCTTCGATGATGGGCGGCTCGCGGCGCGGTTCGGCCTGCGCCTGTGGCTTGGCTTCTGCTTGCGGCGTTTGTTGGGGCTCGTCGGCCATGGAACACTCTCCTTGCCGACCACTATGGGCCGGCGAGTGTGCAATAAACGTAAAGGCGTCTCAGTTGCCGGACTGAGCAAGCGCCTCCACTATGGCAAGGGTGCGGCGAGCCATGACCTCATGCAGGCGCTCGACCATTTTGCCCTCCAGGGCGATCACGCCCGCGTCTTTTGCCGCAGGCTGGGCGAAGGCATCGACCACCTTGCGCGCCCAGGCGATCTCTTCAGCGCTCGGCCCGAAGATCTCATTGGCAGCCGCGAGCTGGCCCGGATGGATCAGCGTCTTGCCGTCCATGCCTAGGTCCCGCCCCTGTTCACATTCGGCCCGCAGGCCGACCTCGTCCTGCAAGTCTCCGAAAACTCCATCAAGGATATCAAGGCCATAGGCGCGAGCTGCCGTGACACACAGGGCCAGCAAGGGCAGCATCCCTGCGCGGCCCCTTGTGAGTCTGGCCCGCATATCCTTGGCAAGGTCATTCGTACCCATGACGAGGCAATCGAGCCGCGTCATGGGGTCAATGGCGGTGCGCAGAATGGATTCGGCACTCAATATGGCCATTGGGGTTTCCATCATGGCCCAAAGGCGCAGTGTCTCGCTCACGCCGGATTCATTCAGTTCATGCGCGGCGCGGGTGATATCGCCCGGTGAGGCCACCTTGGGCAGGAGCACGGCATGAGCCCCGCTGTCGCCGGCAGCCATAAGGTCATCGCGTCCCCAGGGGGTCGAGAGCCCGTTGATGCGGATAACAAGCTCCCGTCGCCCATAGCCGCCGGCCGTGATGGCCGCCATCACCTGCGCGCGGGCGGTCTCTTTCTGGCTGGGTGCAACCGCATCTTCCAGATCAAAAATCACAACATCAGCATCAAGAGTGCGGGCTTTTTCGAGTGCCCGCAGATTGGAGCCGGGCATATAGAGCGCGCTGCGCCGGGGGCGGATCGTCATGGCAGGTTCCCGTTTGCGGCCGGGACCCTAGCCGCCGCGAAAGGGCCTGTCATCCCGGCTTTAGTGGGGGTGGTGAGCCTTTTGCTTAAATCAGGCTTGCGCTCGCGCCTCTGCCGTCTAGAAGAACGGCCTTGAGAGAGGTGTTCCATGGCTCTTCCCGCTGCGCTGCCTGAAGATGATGCCGGCTTTCCGGACCGTCTGGTCGATGGCTATCGGAGCTTCCTGTCTGGTCGCTTCACCGACGAGCAGCTGCGCTATCGTCAGCTGGCAGAGGCCGGGCAGAAGCCTAATGTCATGATCATCGGCTGTTGCGACTCACGCGTGTCCCCTGAAGTGATCTTTGATGCGCGGCCCGGCGAATTATTCGTTGTGCGCAATGTCGCCAATCTGATGCCACCTTATGCGCCCAATGATGATCTTCATGGAACATCGGCTGCGCTTGAATTTGGCGTGATGGGGCTGCGTGTGGAACATATTGTCGTGATGGGCCATGCCCAATGCGGCGGTGTGAAGGCCTATGCGGCCAATGAAGCTGATCCCTATGCGCGGCCACTCTCGCCCGGTGACTTCATCGGCAAATGGATCTCCTTGATCGAGCCTGCGGCGAAACGGCTCGGAGACACCGTCTTGCCAACGCCCGATTATGTGGAAAAGCTTGCTCTGGAAAGCATCAAGCAGTCGCTTGCCAATCTGCGTACATTTCCCTGTGTGCGCATCCTCGAACAAAAGGGGCGGTTGAAACTGCATGGGGCTTTCTTCGGTGTCGCAGATGGGCATCTGCTTGTGCTTGATGAGCGTGATGGTCTGTTCCATCCGGTCGCAGGCGATGACCACAAGGCGGCGCTGAGTGAGCCGCGTTTCTGATCTCTCTTTTCAAGGCGCACATGTTCCGCAAACTTTATGACTGGACCTTATCGCTGGCGCAGAAGCGTCATGCGACATGGGCTTTGGCGGGCGTCTCCTTTGCGGAGTCGTCTTTCTTTCCCATTCCGCCCGATGCCTTGCTGGTGCCCATGGCACTGGCCAAGCCCAAGCGTGCCCTGTTTTACGCGACCATTTGCACGATCGCATCAGTTGCAGGCGGCGTGCTGGGCTATCTCATTGGCTGGTTGCTCTATGACACGATCGGCCATGCATTGCTGAGTTTCTATGGCTATGCTGATCGTGTCGAAGCGCTGAAGCATTTTTATGATGAATGGGGATGGGCCTTTATTCTGGTCAAGGGCGTTACACCCATCCCCTATAAGCTCGTGACCATTGTGAGCGGCTTGCTTGACTATAATCTTGCTCTCTTCGTTTTGCTGTCAGCCATTACACGCGGAGCGCGATTCTTTCTCGTAGCCGGGGCCATGTCTCTCTGGGGCGATGCCTTGCGCGGCCTGTTCGAGAAACATTTCGGACTGTTCATCGCGCTTGTGCTGATTTTCGTCGTTGCGGGATTCTGGCTCGCTGCGCGAATGTTCTAAAAGGTATGTCATGAGCCTGCTGCAACGCCTGCAAAGTCTTGATGCACGACAGGCCAGTGCGGGCATCGCACTGGTGGCCGCCGTCACGATTGTGGGGGCGTGGATCTTCGAAGCCTTTGGCTTTGCCCCTTGCGATCTGTGTCTGAAACAACGTTATGCCTATTATGCGGGCGTGCCGCTGGCGGCTTTGCTGGCGTTGTTCTGGACAAGCTTGCCAACCACCGTGGCGCGGGCAGGACTTGTTCTGCTTTGCTTCATTTTCTTCGCAAGCATGATCTTCGGCATGTATCACGCTGGTGTTGAATGGCGCTTCTGGCCCGGTCCCGCCGATTGCACCGGCGCGCTTGAACAGGCGGCCTCAGTGCAAGACTTTCTCAAGCAATTGCAAGTCAGCAAGGTCGTGCGCTGCGATGAGGTTGCCTTGCGTATTCTCGGCTTGTCACTGGCCGGGTGGAACGCCGTGATTTCAGCAGGGCTTGTGCTTGTTGCATTCTACGGGCTGGTGCAGCATCAGGCAGCAAAGCGCTGATCAGCCAACCGCCCGACAATCTGCACAAGAGAGGTCAGCCCTTCGCGCAGCTCATGAATCTCATGCTGCAAAGCTTCCTGATGGGCGGGCGTGTGTTCCAGCTGAAGCGACAGCTCCGTCATCATCTGCGCCAGATGGCTGACCATGGCGAGCAGGTCGCGCATTTGCTGTTCGAGATGGCTGGTGCGACGCTCAAGATCGCTGGTGGACTGCGCACCCCGGCGCACCGATTCACTGAGCCGCGCCACTTCGGCTTCCATAAGAACCAGCCGTTCTTCGGCAGACAGCTGACGCACGCCACACCTCTACTCGGATACACGATAAGGATCAGTGTGGTGGAAAATGGTTAATGCGGCGCTAACGCTTTCAGTCGAGGCGCCGGGCGATCTCGCGCAGCAATTTCTGAAAGGCTGGAGGCAGATCGTCATGGCTCAGCGGAAATAGAGCATCAAGGCGCCGCGCAATCTGGTTGCGCGGCCGATCACTACGGCGGTTCTGGTTGCTTGGAGTGGCGGCAGTCATATCTGGTTCAGCCTTCTGGCCATGCTCGAAGGCACGGCTGTGATTTGGTGCGGTCATCAGTCTATCCGCATGGGAGAAAGGTGCTACGCGAATTCCCACGTCTTGCATGGACAATCCATGTGATCCGCGTAACGGATGATGATGCGGCTTCGTTCCCGCCTGTGAAAAACTTTTTGTGAATCTCAAATCTTGCGATGGCTCAGCGACCATCTGCAATCACGCAATCCGCCAGTGGTGGGACGCCGTCCAGAAGCGCGAGAACCACCCGTGCAGCAATCGCATTTGTCCGCCTCAAGCCCTCGCGTGTGGAGGCTGCTGAATGCGGTGTGGCTACAACCTGCGGTAATGAAATGAGAGCTTGAGCGACAGGTTTTAACGCCGGGTCGCTCTCGCCTTCAAATACGTCAAGCCCGGCACCCGCAATCTGGCCGCGCTCAAGCGCTGCCAGCAAAGCTTGATCATCGACAAGCCCGCCCCGCGCTGTGTTGATGAGGATTGCGCCTGGTCGCATCAATGCAAGCTCTGCCTTGCCAATCAGATGGCGCGTTGCCGGGGTCAGCGGTGCGTGAATGCTGACATAGTCGCTCTCTCTCAAGAGCGTTGTGAGATCGGTGAAGGTGACCCCCTCGCTTTGGGCAAAGTCCGCATCGGGCCGTGGCGTTACGCTCAAGATGCGCGCTTCAAAGCCCTTCAGCCTTTGGACGACAGCCCGTCCAGAGCGGCCCATGCCGATAATGCCGACGGTTTTTTGATAAAGATCTGTGCTGACGCGGATTGTCCAGTCTCCTTGCAGCATGGCTTGCTGCTGCTCACGCATCCGTCGTCCAGTCGCGAGCATCAGGCCGAGCGCGGCATCCGCTACGGATGCATCATTGCCGCCAGTGGCAATGGCTGCCACGCGCCCGTGTTGGGCAATGGACTTGATATCGAGCCGTTCATAACCCACGCCCCGTCGCGCGAAGATCTTGCAGCGGGGTGCGGCCGCCACCAAGTCGTCGGTTACATGCGCCGCAGGGCCGATGATCCAGGCATCAACCTCCGCTACAAGGGCGCGCAACTCGTCGCGCGAAAGCTGCGCCTCGGCTTTTTGGGGCTGCACGACTTCGCAATCATGCGCGCGCAGAAAAGCGAGCG
>CAZLBA010000013.1:5684-42494 GCA_964557555.1 uncultured Beijerinckia sp. | reverse complement strand
CTTTGCATAAGGCTGCAAGAAGGTTGCGAAGACAAAGCCGCGTGCGGCTGCACGCGAAATGCCTTCGAGATCGCGCGAACCCGTGATCAAGATCGGGGGATGAGGATCTTGATAGGGGCGTGGCCAGATATTGACGGCGCGGCGCTGCGTGAAGCGACCCTCGAAATTGAAGGGCTCATCATGCGTCGTCCATGCCTTCTGGATGAGGTCGATACCTTCCCACAGACGCTCGACGGTCTGGGTGGGATTGGTATTGGCTGCGAAGATTTCATAAGGCACGCCGCGCACGAAGCCCGCATTGACGCGGCCGCGCGAGATGCAGTCGATCATCGCCATTTCTTCAGCAATGCGCAGCGGGTCACCACGATTGGCAACGGGATTGCCGAGAATGCAGATGCGACCCTTCGAGGTCTGGCGCGCGAGAATGGCAAGCGACAGGGGGGCTGCCACATCAAGACAGGTTGCGGTCTGATGGTGTTCATTCACCATCATGTTCAACCCTTCATCATCCGCGACCATATATTCGTCGAGATAGCGATTATAGAGATCTGCCCCGATCTTGGGATCAAACAGCTTGCTGGGCAAAGACACGCGCATCGTCGTGATCTCGTCCAGCGGAGGCAGATGCGGGTAAGGCATCTCTGTAAAATACCAGGCGTCCATTTGGCGCTCCTTCCTGACAGTCTCTCGGTGTTAGCCGAGGAAAGCGTTGATCTGCTGCAGCACGGCTTGCGGCTGCTCGATATGGGGATAGTGACCAGCCTTGGCGACGGTGACGAATTTCGCCCCTGGGACGTGCTCGCTATAGGCCTTGCCATAAGTCGTCTTCGTCACGCCGTCATTCTCGCCCCAGACAAAGAGGGTAGGGGCTTTTACGCGATGCAAGCGGATCTTCAGTTTGGGATCGTGCATGTAAGGTTCCCAACAGAAGCGTGCGAAGCTCTCAAGATTGCGCGCAACGATGGCCACCTCTTCTTCAGGCGTGTTGCTGTAATCGCGCTTGCCGAAGTCGGTGTCATGCCATTTCAGCTCTGCCACCTTGGCGGGATGCAAGGTCCAGATGTCCTGAATGTCGCGGTCATAGGGGCCGCCGATCTTCACGCCATAGGGATCGACAAGCGCGATCTTGGAGAAAACGGAGGGATCTTTCACCGCCATCTCCAGCGCGATCCAGCCGCCGAGCGACAGGCCAATCACTGGAATGGCCTTGAGGCCGAGACGCTCCAGCAAATCGAGATAGATATAGGCGATGTCATCCGGGCAGGTGAGCCAATCGGGTCGTTCTGACCGGCCAAAGCCGGGCGCCTGAGGAATGATGAGTTCGTGACGTTTGGCCAGCTCCTGCACGAAGGGGCTCGTCAGTTCAAAAGCCGCTTCCTCGCTCAGCAGCAAAAGCAGGGGCGAGCCGGAGCCTTTGCGCTCGACTTCGATTTTCATCCCCTGAATCGTCACAAATTCCGCCATCGTCTCCGTCCCCGGTCCTTTGGGGCGTCGAAATCCACGCCCTTCCCCTTATTCTGCATAGTCGCGGGCTGGGGCGGGCATGGTCAAGGCCCGGCACGCAGGCGTGAAGGGCAGAGTTTGCAATTTGCGCAATGGGCTGCGTTATGCTGCAATAATCGGCAATCGTCCTTCGGAGCCCCCATTTAGCCATGCCTGCCGTGCTCACTCTGGACACACTCGGTCTTGCCAACTGGATCGCCACTGCGGCCAGCGAACAGGCGAGTCACGCGCATTTCGTGGCCGCAGACCTGCCCGCAGCCGCGCAACGCATTCTGGAAGTCAGCCAGGGCCGCTGCCGCTTTACGGTCGAGGATTCGGGGCCTTTCCTTCAGTTTCGCGAGGCCCATGCCCATGCGGGGGAGCTGGCGGTTAAATTTTTTAGCTGGAACTGTTTCGGTAAATGCGAGACCTCGGTGAACCGGTCTCCTGCCCATCAGATCAATCTACATATCCCGCTCAAGGGGGGCTTCGAGGCCCTGCAGGGCGGCCAGAGCGTCTTTGTGGCGCCGGGGCAGATGTTGGTGGTCTCCTCCCCCGGCACGGTCAGGCGGCGCTGGGAAGGGCCCTGCGACCTGCTCAATGTTGCCATTTCGCGCAAACTGGCAGTCAGCGTCTTCTCCCATCTGCCGGAGGCCAGTGGTTTTCTGAGCCTGCCGCTTGTGGTGCTGGATTTGGCTCGCCACGAAACCTTTGCCCGGTTCATCGAAACCATGGTTCAGGATCTGGGGCGCGAGCAGCCCTCTTTATCCACGCCCGATGCCATTCCCCATACGGAGCGGCTTCTCTTGACGCTTTTGGCGGAAGCTTTGCGTGGCTCACCCGTCACGCCGCATGAGCGCGAGTCGGTAGCCATCGCCCCTTGGTATGTGCGCCGCGCCGAGGACTATCTGCGGGACAATTACACAAGACGCATTTCGATGAAGGAGCTGGCGGAGGCTTGCGGGGTGAGCGTGCGCACGCTGCATTATGGCTTTGCGAAATTCCGCGACCATTCACCTGCAGAAAGATTGCGCGCGATTCGGCTGATGCAGGCGCGTCACGCCATCATTGAAGCGCGGATCAGTGGCAACAGGATTGCAGATGTGGCGCGCCTTGTTGGCTATGAGAACAAGAGTCAGTTCTCACGCGATTACAAGGCGCATTTCCACGAAAGCCCGTCAGAGACGCTGCGTGCTGCCTTTGTGTGATTATTTCACTTCCGGCAGCGGTGCCTGACCCACCATGTGAATGCCATAGCCCTCGATCCCGATGATCTTGTGGGATGAGTTGGTCAGAAGGATCATGTTTTTCACGCCAAGATCCTGCAACATCTGCGCACCAATGCCATATTGGCGCAACTCGGCAACAGGCTTGCTCAGTGCATGACCTTCGCGCTCCTTGATGAAGCGGCTGATGGTGGTGGGTGTTGGTTCGCGGATCAAAATGATCACGCCACGGCCCTTTTCAGCGATGACCTTCATGGCTGATTCCAGCTCGCCCGCACGTGAGCGTGCTTCGCCGCGGAAGAAGACGCTCGCCGTTGTGTCGCCAAGGCTGTCGGCAAGAATATTGTGCTGATGCACGCGCACATAAACCGGCTCATCCCCGCTCACATCGCCACGCACGATGGCCAGATGCTCGGAATAGCCGATCTTGTTGGCATAGACGCGCACTTCGAACTCGCCACCAAAGCGGCTCTGGATTTTGGAGGAGGCGACCTGCTCGACGAGCTTCTCCTTGCGGCGGCGATAGGCGATGAGATCCGCGATGGTGCCGATCTTCAGTCCATGTTCCTTCGCGAAGGTGATGAGGTCCGGCATACGGGCCATGCTGCCATCATCATTCATGATCTCGCAGATGACGCCCGACGGGTTGAGGCCGGCCAGACGCGCCACATCGACGGCAGCCTCGGTATGGCCCGCGCGCACCAGCACGCCGCCATCCTGCGCCATCAGCGGGAAAATATGGCCCGGCGAGACGACATCATCGCGGCCGCAGGCCGGGTCAATCGCCACCTGAATGGTGCGGGCACGGTCAGCCGCCGAAATGCCGGTGGTGACGCCTTCGCGCGCCTCGATGGAGACAGTGAAGGCGGTTGAATGCTGCGCCTGATTGCGCTGGGCCATCATCTGAAGGCCAAGCTCTTCGACGCGATTGCGGGTCATGGAAAGGCAGATCAGGCCGCGGCCATATTTGGCCATGAAGTTCACAACTTCGGCAGTGGCCATCTCGGCTGGAATGACGAGATCGCCCTCATTTTCACGATCCTCATCGTCTACGAGGATGAACATGCGGCCCTGACGGGCGTCTTCGATGATTTCCTCGACCGTGGACAGGATTGCCGTTTCTGCTTGCGCCATCGTTCTTTCCTAACGCCTGCGTCCTCCGACCAGCGATCGGGAGAGGCTCTTTTTCCGGCCCGGACCTTGTATTGAATGACCCTGCCCGGTCAAGAGCGGGAGGCTTGGCAGACTGCCTCAGCGGTGCAAAAGCTTCGCGCCAACCGGGTTGACGGTTCCTGCCGGGGCCTGCAAGAACCATCCGACATACGATCAGGGAGCGGCATCAGATGGCCGCACCGAGGAGGAAATAATGATGTGTCGCGTGACGCGCCTTGGCGCTGCATTTGCCGTCAGCCTTGCGGCCATGACTTGTGCGCAGGCGCAGACCTCCGTTGAGGACTTTTACAAGGGCAAAACCATCGACCTCATCATCGGCTATTCGCCCGGTGGCAGCTATGACCTTTATGCGCGACTGGTTGCCCGGTTTTTGGGCGATTACATTCCTGGCAAGCCCCGCGTGGTGGCTCGCAACATGCCGGGCGCTGGCAGCCGCGCCGCTGCCTCCTGGATCTATAATGTCGGCCCCAAAGACGGGACCGTGATTGGCACGGGTGATCAGTCGCTCGCGGTTGAACAGGCGATGGGCGACAAGGGCATCACCATTGATGTCAGCAAATTCCAATATATCGGCAATCCGGCCGTCGATAATAATACGACCGCTGCCTGGCATACGAGCGGCATCAAGACGATTGATGACGCCAAGACGCGCGATGTGCCAACGGGCGCCACCGGGGGCAGCACATCCTCGCAATATCCCAAAGCCATGAACGCGTTGCTTGGCACCCGCTTCAAGATCATCACCGGCTATCCGGGTGGCAATGAAATCAATCTGGCGATGGAAAAGGGTGAAGTGGCCGTGCGCGGCTCCAATGCATGGGGCGCCTGGAAGGCAACGCGTGCCGATTGGTTGCGCGACAAGAAGATCAATATTCTTGTGCAGATCGGTTTGCAGAAAGCGCCAGATTTGCCGGATGTTCCCTTGATGATGGATCTCGCCACCAATGATGCTGATCGCGCGGTGATGAAACTTCTGTCAGCGTCCGTCGAAATTGGTCGCCCGCTTTTTGTCGCTCCCGGCGTTCCGGCTGAACGTGTGAAAGCATTGCGCGACGCCTTCAACACGATGGTGAAAGATCCGGTCTTCATCGAAACGGCCAAGCGCGAGGGCTTTGATATCAACCCCTCGACAGGCGAGCAGATGCAGAAAGTCGTGCTGGACATTATCGGAACGCCCAAGCCCATCACGGATCGTTTGCAGCAGATCATCGGCGGCATCGAACAAAATACGGGACCGCGCTAAGTGAAGCGACTTCTTCTTGCAGCCGTTCTAAGCGGCTTTGTCTCGCCTGCCTTGGCGCAAGGCGTGGAGGATTTCTATCGTGGTCGCACGATGGAATTGCTGATCGGCTACACCACGGGTGGCGGCTATGACACCTATGGTCGTCTCGTTGCGCGCCATATCGGTCAATTCATTCCGGGCAAACCCACAGTCGTCGTGCGCAACATGCCCGGTGGTGGCGGCCGTGTTCTGATGGGCCATATGATGAATATCGCGCCCAAGGATGGGTCTGTCATCGCAACCGCCGATCAATCGCTGCCGCTGGCGCAAGCAATGCGCGACCCCTCCATCCTGTTTGATGCGAAAGCCTTCAACTGGATTGGCAATCCTGCAGCCGACAACAACACGGTCGTGACATGGCACACGACCGGCGTGACCAATATGGAAGAAGCGCGCCGCAAGGAAGTCATCATGGCTTCTACCGGTCCGAACACATCTTCCCAGATCCCTTATGCGATGAATGCCACCTTGGGTACACGGTTCAAGGTTGTCACCGGCTATCCGGGTGGCAATGAAATGAACATGTCGATGGAGAATGGTGAGACAGGCGCGCGCGGCTCAAATCCGTGGTCCACATGGAAGGCGACCAAGCCTGACTGGATCCGCGACAAGAAGATCAACATCATTGCGCAGGTCGGTCTGGCGCGCGCGCCCGATCTCCCGGATGTGCCGCTGATCATCGAGCTCGCCAGTAATGAGGCTGATCGCGCTGCCTTGCGTTTGCTCTCCGCACCTTCAGCCATTGGGCGTCCCTATTTCACGACGCCTGGCGCTCCCGCCGAGCGCGTGAAAGCGCTGCGCGAAGCCTTTGACAGGATGGTCAAAGATCCAGCCTTCCTGGAGGAAGCCAAAAAGCTCGCGCTTGAGATCAATCCCGTCAGCGGTGAAGAGCTGCAAAAGATCGTCGCTGACATTGTTGATACGCCGGCACAGGTTGCTGATCGCCTGAATGCGATCATCACGCCGACTGCAGGCCAGAAATAAAGCAAGCACAAGAGAGAGAGACATGACACGCAAGCTATCCCTCGCTGTTGGCGCTCTGATGATGCTGGGCTCTGCTCAGGCCCAGACTTCCGTCGAAGCTTTCTACAAAGGCAAAACCATCGACTTCTATATCGGCTTTTCGCCGGGCGGTGGTTATGATTCTTATGCACGTCTGCTCGCGCGCTTCATGGGTGAACATATTCCCGGCAAGCCAAATATTGTGCCTAAGAACATGGCGGGTGCAGGTAGCCGCACAGCCGCAGCCTTCATGTATTCCGTTGCCCCCAAGGATGGCACGGCGATTGCCACTGTTGATCAGGCAACGCCCGTGCAGCAGGCGGTGGGCGATCCAACGATCAAGTTTGACACAGCGCGGTTCAGCTTTATCGGCAATCCCGTCGTTGACAACAATGTCGTCGTGACGTGGCATACGAGCGGCATCAAGACCATCGAAGATGCCACCAAGAAAGAATATCCCATCGGTGCGACAGGCCTGAACACATCCTCCCAATATCCGCAGGCGCTGAACATGGTGGCTGGAACCAAGTTCAAGATCATTCTGGGTTATCCCGGCGCCAATGAAATCAACCTCGCGATGGAGAATGGGGAAGTGGCGGGGCGCGGCTCAAACTCCTGGGCCTCCTACAAGGCGACGAAGCCCGATTGGATTCGCGACAAGAAAATGAATGTTCTGGTCCAGATCGGTCTGGAGCGGTCGCCCGATCTGCCAGACGTGCCTTTGCTGATGGAGCTTGCCAAGAACGAAGAAGATCGTGCGGCCTTGCGTCTTCTGTCTGCGCCGCCAGCTATTGGGCGGCCCGTATTCGCCCCGCCCGGCATCCCGGCCGACCGTTTGAAAGCTCTGCGCGATGCATTCGACAAGACGGTGAAGGACCCAGCCTTCCTTGAAGCTGCCAAGCGCGAAGGTCTCGATATTGACCCTGTGTCTGGTGAAAAGCTTCAGCAGATTGTGCAGGACATTTTGGCTTCGCCACAAGCAGTCAAGGACCGTCTCGCCAAGCTGATCGAAGTGCCGGGGACAGTGGCGCGCTAAATCCCGCTTCCGCTTCCTGACAAGCCCGCGCTGCAAGGCGCGGGCTTTTCGCGTTTCAGGAACTTCTGAGCCAGCATGACTGTTGGTCCCTCGCCACAAGCGGAGGCTGCGATGCAAGGCGAGACGGGAACCACCTCTGGAAGCACAGGCGGCATGGGCGAAAAACTCAGCCATGTTGCAGAACAAGCGCGCGAACAGGGATCGAGCCTGGCAGGTCAGGCAACCGAGCGCGTGCGCGGACTTGTCGGCCAGCAGATTGCTTCAAGTGCGGATCTTGTTGGCGAGATTGCCCGTGCCGCACACGATCTTGCAGGTCAGCTTGAGAACTCAACACCTCAGATTGCCCGCATGATGCATAGCGCAGCGGGCAGTGCGGAAAGCTTTTCAAATGACATGCGCGACAAGTCGCTCGATGAGCTGATGGAGCTCACCTCGGACTTCGCCCGCAAACAGCCTGCGCTTTTTATCGGTGCAGCCATGACGGCTGGCTTTGTGTTGGCACGCTTCGTCAAGGCAAGCGCTGCTGGCACCAGCAACCGTTCGCATGTCTCCTCTCAGGCTGACATGGAATCCACCTCACGTCAGTCACCGGGCTATCCAAGCCGCAGCACCAGCACGAGCCAGTTCCATGACGCATGAAACTTATGGACGCTTTTCAGCGCGCGGACTGATTGCCGAGACCTTCAGTGATCTCTCCGACCTCATCCGCAAGGAAGTTCGCCTTGCCAAAGCTGAAGTCTCCTACGCAGTGGGCACCAGCATTCGCGCCACTGTGATGATGGCGGTTGGCGGTGCTTTGGGATTGGTAGCGCTCAACTTCCTCTTCTGGGGCTTTGCCTTCCTCATCGCCAGCTTCGGTCTCGAACTCTATTGGGCGAGCTTCATCGTGGCGGCTGTGCTGATCGTGGTCGCAGGCGCGCTATTCGTCGCCGGGCGCGCGCAGATGAGCGCCGATGAATTGGGTCTGTCGCGCACCGTTAATCAGATGCGTGAAGATATCCGCACAGCCAGGGAGCAGATGAAATGACTCATCGTTCACGATATCGCAGCACCTCGCAGGAGGGCGGAGTGACAGATTGGCTTTCGAGCAATATGCGCGAACGCCCTGAAGCTTTTCTTCTCATGGCAGCCGGGCTTGCCCTGATGATGACCAATAGCCGCGTTGGCTTGTCCGATTTGTGGTCGAGCCGCAAAGGGTCTGCCATGGGTTCTGGCAGTGGCCGCAATCAATTTTCATCCTCGTCACCCTCCATGACAAGCCGGGTCAGTGGTGGCATTGATGAGCTGCGCGAAGCTGCAGGCGATTATACGCAGCGCGCACGCGACTATGTGTCAGAAACAACCGAGACGCTGACGCATCAATCCTCCGAGATGCTCGACAAGGCGCGCAGCAGCGTGCAGGAAAATGTCTCCTGGATGCTTCAGGAACAGCCCCTCGTTTTAGGTGCGATCGGCCTTGCTGCTGGGGCTGTGATTGGCGCGATACTGCCAGAGACGGAGATGGAGAACCGTACCCTTGGTTCTGCGCGGGACGAGCTGGCGCAAACGGCCAAGAGCATGGCTCAGGAGCGAGTCGATGCGCTGAAATCAGTCGCTGGCGAAGTGAGCGAGCGTGTTGGCGAGGTCATAGGATCGGGCGCGTCATCATCGCAGCAGGGATCTTCGGGTCAGCAGGGTGGCATGTCAGGTTCGCAGGGTAGCTCATCCAGCGGGCAAGGCTTGGGAATGCAGTCAGGTTCGAGCGGCAGCACGGTCGGCGGTGGCAGTTCATCGACAGATGAAAAGTCAAACACCGCACGTTCCACCACGCGCAGCAGCAGCTGAGGGACTAGCCATGACAGATGTTGGAACGCTGGATCGTCTGGAGCGCGAAGTCGAACACGCACGCGCAAGGCTCGCGGATGATCTGGCCCGTTTGCGCGATCCTTCCACCATCGCGCGGGCGAAAAGTGAATTGAAGACGCAAGCGACGCAGTACAAGGATCGTATTGTCTCCAGCGCCAAGGAAACAGCAGCCCAGCAGGGCGATGGCTGGCGCGATATGCTCATGGAAAAAGCGCGCGACAATCCAACAGCAGTCGCCGCCATTGCTGCAGGTATTGGCTGGCATCTTTATAAACATCCTCCCATCACGCTTCTGCTGGTGGGGGGTGGGCTTGCCAGCCTCTTTGCCGGGCGTGGAGATGAGCATGGTCCGGCAGGCGATGGCTTCATGGGTCGCGTGCAGGGCTTCAATCGCACCACGCATCAAATGACGCAGACCGCAACCGAATGGATTGACGACGCCAAGGAGGCGGCTTCGGAGTTAGCCGAAGAGGCACGCGAGTTGAGCGAGCAGGCAAGTGCGGAAGTCGTCAATCTCTCGCATCAGATGACGGATGCGATGATGGATTATGCGCAGGATCGTCGTGAATTGATCCGGGAAAATCCGATTTCCATGAGCATTGCTGCCATGGCTTTGGGGGCGGCATTGGCTGTAACGCTGCGCAAACGCGGCTTTTGAACATCAAAAACGGCGCACCGAAATGCGCCGTTCTTTTTGACGTCATCCGCATTCACACAGTTGTCTGGGGAACGCCCTTCTTCGCTTTCAAGCCTTCGCGGGCGCCTTCCTTGAAATGCTGATCGCGCGGCAGGAGTGTCGCGCAAGAGCGCACTTTCTGATGCTCGACATCAACACCGGGGGGTACGATTCCCTTTTCGCGCAACGCCTTTGCGGCTTTCATCAATCGGTGGCGCGCCATGATGATGCCATTGTCGCATCCAACAAGGTTTTCCTTGGTGCGATCAATGATCGGCCCCATACTCTCCTGCAAGGAGGCATCCTGAATGGCGATGCCGCGAATGCCGCTATATTCCGCGCCGCTACGCTGCGCCTCGCGGTCCATCAGATAATCATTCGTCTTGTTGGCGAGCGGAATATAGGTGCCGGGCACATAAGCGCAGTGCACGCCATAGCCTGACTTCATTGCTGTACGCTCTGCATCTGTCAAAGCGCGGGTGGGGTGATAGTCATAGCTCCAGGCCCAGCAATTCTCATCGTCGATCGGCACCCAGAAATGCCCATGCATCGGGTGGTCGCCGCGCGGCGGAACAGCGGTGAAGCAGGGCATGACCCAAGGCGTGATGCGCCAGTAATATTGCTCATCCTCTGCATTGCGCCGTGCGCCAATATAAAGCCCGCCCGGTGCTTCAGTGACTTCGAAGACGGGCGCGAGATCACCGAAATTATATTTGTTGCCACCCGCACCCTTGAAGAGAGGATCGGATGAAACATTGCCGCGATGCAGCCATGACACATGCGATGAATCGATGCCGCCTTCCATCGCTTGCAACCAGTTGCATTCCTGCAAGCGCTTCGACACGAAGCTTTGCGAACGCGGCACAACCGCAAATTCAAATTCAGGCAAGTCGGGTTGGCGTTCGGGTGGTCCCATATAGGTCCACAAAATGCCGCCACGCTCGACGAGCGGATAGGACTTCAGCTTGATCTTCTTTGCATAGCCCGACTCCACCGGTTCAGATGGCACATCGATGCATTGGCCTGTGATGTCGAATTTCCAGCCATGATAGGGGCAGCGCAGCCCGCATTCCTCATTGCGACCAAACCAGAGCGAGGCACCACGATGGGGGCAGAACTCATCAATCAGTCCATAGCGGCCGTTTGAGTCGCGGAAGGCGATCAGGCGCTCGGAGAGGATTTTCACGCGCACCGGCGCGCAGTCACTCTCGGGCAGTTCTTCGGCCAGCAGCGCCGGCAACCAGTAGCAGCGGAAGAGGTCGCCCATGGGCGTGCCGGGTCCGGTCTGGGTGAGAAGCTCATTCTGTTCCTTGGTCAGCATGTGGCGCTCCTGGGCTTCCCTGTGTGGCGGATGCGCCTTGGTGCGCTGTTCCGCATAGAAGAACGTTGTTCCGTTTAACACCCGCAGCAAACCAAGCTTTTTCCGGCCCCTCATTGAGCCAAATCAAAATGCGCCGCCGCCTGAGGTCGCCCGCGCATTGCCAGCGCCTTTCGCCCTGTTACATTGGCTCAAAGCAGAAGGGGGAAATCGAGATGCAAAGATTGGCGGGCAAAGTCGCCATTGTGACGGGCGCAGGCCAGGGAATCGGTGCGACCTTGGCCAAGGGCATTGCCGCAGAGGGTGCCAAGGTCGTGATCGCCGATGTCATCGACGGCGAGGCAACCGCTCAGGCCATCACGCGCGACAATGGGGCCGCCATTTACGTGAAAACCGATGTTGCGAATGCAGCTTCCGTGCAGGCCATGGTTGAGCGCACGGTGAAGGAATTCGGTACCGTCGATATCCTCGTCAACAATGCGGCAATCTTTGCCAAACTCGGCAACAAGAAGTTTGAAGACATCCCCAGTGACGAGTTTGATGCCGTGATGGCGGTCAATGTGCGCGGGCCTTTCGAATGCGCGCGCGCTGTTTCGCCCATCATGCGCGCCAAAGGTGCAGGCAAGATCATCAACATCTCGTCTGGCACTGTGTTCAAGGGCGTGCCTAATTTGTTGCATTATGTCAGCTCGAAGGGCGCTGTCGTGGCAATGACGCGCTGTCTTGCGCGCGAATTGGGCAATAGCAATGTCAATGTGAATGCCATCGCGCCTGGTCTGACGATGAGCGATGGCGTCCTTGGCCAGAGCGACTGGACGCAGGACTATATCGAGGCGAACAAGAACAGCCGCGCCCTGAAGCGCCGTCAGGTGCCCGCCGATCTTTTGGGCACTGTGCTGTTTCTCTCCTCATCAGACAGCGATTTTATGACCGGCCAGACCCTTGTGGTCGATGGCGGCAATGTGATGCACTAAGAAAAGATCAACGGGAGCGCGCGATATGCACAAGACAACCATCTCCAAGCACACTGTCGAAAAAATCACCAAGCGTTGCGGCCGCCCGCATCCTTTCGATGTGATTGATCCGGCAAAGACGGCTCTCGTTGTCATCGACATGCAGAACCATTTTGTCGCGCCGGGCTTTATGGCAGAAACGCCGGTGGCGCGCGACATCACGCCCAATATCAATCGTCTTGCTGATGAACTGCGCAAGATGGGTGGCCATGTTGTGTGGATTCAGAACATCACGACCAATACGCGCGAGAGCTGGTCGAATTATCATGACTATCTGCTGACGCCTGACCGCATGGCCAAGCGCTATGCCAGCATGGAAATCGGCGCGGAAGGTCACGCCTTGTGGCCGCTGCTTGATGTGCGTGCGGAAGATGCCAAGATCAACAAGGCCCGTTACAGCGCTTTCATTCAGGGCTCGTCGGAACTCGAACCGCATCTGCGGGCACGGGGCATTGACACGATCCTGATTGCGGGTACGGCGACTCAGGTCTGCTGCGAGGCGACTGCGCGTGATGGCTGCATGCTCAACTTCAAGACGCTGATGATTGATGATGCCTGCGCGACTGAGTCGGATGAAATGCACTCCAACTCGCTGAACGCCTTCTATCAGAACTTCGGTGACGTCCAGACAGTTGACGAAGTCATCCAATCCATGCAACGCGGTCTCAATCTCGCAGGGCAGAAGGGCGCAGCCTGAGCCGCGCCCGCAACAGGGACAGGAACATGGACGATAATTCACGCGCCCGCATCAATGCGCGCCCGTCTCACGAAGGCGTGCGCGACCTGCTCGAGGATTTCGAGCGCATGGGCGAAATGGTCAAGATTGACGGGGCGGACGCGCATCTGGAGATGAGCGCGCTCGCTGAGCAAGTGACCATGAAATATCCGGGCGAGGAGCCCGCGATCCTCTTCGACAATATTCCGGGCTATCCGAAGGGGTTTCGCGTGCTCTCTGGCGCGGCGAATTCCTATAAGCGTCTCGCCCATGTTCTGGGGCTCCCTGAGCCCAAAGGTCGCATTGATATCGTGCGCGCCTATAAGGCCCGTATGAAAGAGAAGTTCGAAATGACCCCGCCGCGCGAGGTCAAGACCGGACCAATCTTTGAAAACATCCTGCGGGATGATGAAGTCGATCTGTTGAAGTTCCCCGCACCTTTTGTGCATGAGCTCGATGGCGGCCGCTATATCGGCACAGAAGACGTTGTCGTCATGCGCGACCCCGATACGGGTTGGGTGAATGTTGGCACCTATCGCATCGCGGTTCATTCCAAGAACACGGTCGGCGTGTGGATGTCACCCGGCAAACATGGCCGAATGATCCGCGAGAAATATTTCGCGCGCAATCAGCCTTGCCCGGTGGTCATTAGCTGCGGACAAGATCCCATCCTCTTCCTCTGTGCGAATGCGGAAATGGGCGAGGGTATCAGCGAGTTTGATTATGCCGGTGGCCAGCGCGGTCGCCCCTATGATGTAGTGAAGAGCGAGCTTTATGGCCTGCCAATCCCGGCATCCTCCGAGCTTGTGCTCGAAGGCGAGATGATCCCCGGCGAGACGCAACTCGAAGGTCCGTTTGGCGAATTCATGGGCTATTATGCGAGCGAGGCGAGCCAACAGCCCGTCATTCGCATCAAGCGCATCTATCACCGCAATGATCCCATCATCACCATGGCGATCCCCTCTCGTCCGCCGTCAAACTTCACAGTCGCGCGCGCCGCGGTGAAGGCGTCGATGATCTGGGATGAATGCGAGAAGGCAGGTCTTGCTGGCATTCAGGGCGTGTGGTGTCACGAAGCAGGCGCTGGCCGCTTGTTCAACGTCATCTCGATCAAGCAGCAATATCCCGGCCATGCAAAACAGGCTGGTATGTTGGCAGCTAACTGTCAGTCAGGCGCTTATGCAGGCCGTTGGGTTGTGGTGGTGGATGAGGATATTGATCCCTCCAACATCCATGATGTGATCTGGGCCATGTCCACGCGTTGCGATCCGCCCAATGATATCGACTATATCCGACGTCATTGGTCCACGCCGCTTGATCCCATGCTGTTCAAGCCGCCGTGGGAGAACAATCGCGCCGTCGTTGATGCCTGCAAACCCTGGGGCATGAAAGACAAGTTCCCCATCACAGCTGAAGCGAGCCCAGAGCTGCGCGAGAAGGTGATGGCGAAATGGCCGGATCTGTTTAACAAGTGAGCTCACCCTTCTCCCATCGGGAGAAGGTGCCGCCGGATGGCGGCGGATGAGGGGTTACAGTGTTTGATAAGAGAGGCACCCATTGCGGTGCCTCTTTTTGCATCTCCCGATCCCCTCCTCAGTCAGCATCCGCTGACAGCTCCTCCCATGGGGAGGCGCGGGCCGCGTTGTCACTCCGCCGCCGCCACCTTTTTCGGCTCAAAGCCCTTATATTCGCGATCGCTGAGAGGCTTCAGCGCCGGCATCACTTCTTTCGCAAAGAGGCGGATATTCTTCTCAGACAAATGTGCAGGCATGGTACCGAAAGTCAGCATCGTCACAAGCTCCTGAAAGCCCATGTGATAGTGATAGTCCATGATCTGCTTGCGCACAGTGTCGGGCGAGCCCACCACAATGATGCCGCGCTCGATCAGACTCTCAATCGTCACGCCGCCACTATTGGCTTTCTTGTGCTTCAAAATATGCTGCAGTGACTGCGGACTCATATAGCCGGGGGGGAAGAACATCAGTTCAGAGGCTTTCGGCAATAGAACATTGAACAACATCTCAATGTGAGGCCGTGCTTCATTGATGGCTTGCTCATCCGTCTCAGCAACATAGACCGGCGCACCCCAGCCGATGCGATCTGAAGAGGCTTCATAGCCGAAGCGGTTGAGCGCAATGTCACGATACATATCGAGATAGCGCGCCACAGATTCACGCGGGCTATAATTTTGCAGATAGACATATTTGCGATCAGGGTGTGCGGCCCATTCAATCGTTTCAAGACTGCCTTGTGAGGGGCACCAGATCGGCGGATGTGGTTGCTGAAAGGGGCGTGGCCAGAGATTCACATATTCTAGATGGAAGTGATTTCCCTCGAAGCTGAACGGCCCCGTTTCTGTCCATGCGCGCACAACAAGCTCTGCTGCTTCCTTGTGGCGCTCCAGCGAATGAACGGGATTGCTGCCAAAGGAAAAATATTCCGTCCCCACACCGCGCACGAAGCCCGTGATCAAACGCCCGCCCGTGATGCAATCAATCATCGCATGCTCTTCAGCAAGCGTGAGCGGATTTTCACGCAAGCAAAAGGCATTGCCCAGAATCGCAATGCGACAATTCTTGGTGCGGCGCGCAAGAGCCGAGGCGGTGACAACGGGTGAGGGCATCAAGCCATAGGCTGTTTGGTGATGTTCATTCACCGCCACGCCGTCAAAGCCCAATTCGTCAGCCAGCTCCAGCTCATCGAGATAGCGGTTATACAGCGCATGGCCCTTTTGCGGGTCGAAATAGCTATTGGGTAGCAAGACCCATGCGCTGCGGAACTTTTCTTTCACGCTGAGATCAATGTCGGCATAAGACATCAGATTGAAGCTGGTGACCTTCATGGCAGCTCCTTAAAGAGCGTTAGCTCTTGAATGCTTCTCCGAGCAGACCCAAAACCTCCGCGCGCTTTTCCACATGCGGCAGATGTCCGCAATTTTTGAGCACGGTGATTTTGGCGCTCATCAGCTTGCCAAATGCATCTGCATAAGGGGTCGGGATGATGCGGTCCGTATCGCCCCAGATGATTTGCACCGGGATCTTGATCCGGTTCAGCCAACGCCCCAGGCGCGGATTGTAAAGACGCGGATTCCAGCCCAGACGCGCACTCGCGATGCGGTTGAGGATGGCCTGTTCCTGATGCTTGCTCGCCAGCGCGCGTTCAGCAGCGGCCTTGCCGAGCGTTTCATCGGCATAAGCCAGACGCGCCTGTTCGTCAGGGTCGATCATGTAAATATCGGCCTTGGGATGGCCCTTGAGATGAATGCCTGCTGGAGCCATGAGGTGCAGCGAGCGAATGCGTTTGCAATCACGCACGGCCATTTCGAGTGCCGCCCAGCCACCAAGCGAATGGCCGATGATTCGCACGTCCTTCAAATCGAGCAGGTCGAGCAGATCGAGCAGCATGTAAGCCACATCGGAAATGTCATCGAGCCATTCGGCCGCTGCAGATTGGCCGAAACCAGGCAGATCAGGCACAATCACGTCATAATTGGCAGCAAGGTCATCAAGCAGCGCGGGCCATTCTGTCAGGCCATCTGCGCCATGCAAGAAGATGACAGGCTCTCCCGCGCCAGCGCGCCGCAGGGCCAGTTTCGCCCCGTTGAGCGTGACGGTCTCAGCCTTGAACTCCATAGGTGGTCCCCCCGAATAGTGCGTTTCCTCGTTTTGCGCTTGTGAGCTGCGCATCTGGTCCGTAGGTTAAGGCCATGCGCGCCGGGCCTCAAGTCCCAAGACAAGAAAGTGCGCTGAAGTGGGGAAACATGCTCGAGAAACTCTCATTCAAGGGAGAGCCCGTTCTCATCACTGGAGGCGGGGCAGGGATTGGTCAGGCTACAGCGATCGCTTTGGCGGAGCTTGGTGCGCATGTGATCATCGCCGGCCGGACCATGGCGCGGCTGGAGGAAACACTCGCCATCATCCAGCAGGCAGGCGGCAGTGGTGAAGCCCATGTTTGCGATGTTACGATCGAAGCGCAGGTGGAAGAACTTGCCAAGGCCGTGCGCGAGCGACATGGCCGTCTGAAGGCGCTTGTGAACAATGCAGGCAATAATTTTCGCTCGCCACTGGCTGATCTATCGACGCAGAAATGGAATGAGATCGTCGCGGTCAATCTCAACTCCATTTTCTACATGTGTCGGGCTTTCATTCCGCTGCTGCTTGAAGCGCCAAAGCCTTCCATCCTCAACGTCGCCTCCATCTTTGGTGTGATCGGCAGTCCGCAAATGGCGGTTTACAGCGCCACCAAAGGCGCTGTCGTCAATCTCACGCGCCAGCTTGCAATTGATTATGGCGAAAAGGGTCTGCGCGTGAATTCGATCTGCCCTGGTCCAACACTCTCGCCGCGCGTCGCAGGCTATATGAATTCAGGTCTTTCCAATCGCGCGCGTGTGGAAGCGCAGGTCATGCTGCATCGTCTGGCGACATGTGACGAGATTGGGGATGTCGCTGCCTTCCTCGTGTCGGATGCTGCATCTTATGTGCATGGCGCAGCCATTGTGGTGGATGGCGGACAGACAATCAGCTGAAGGACGAGGGGATGCTTGAGGGAATTCGCGTTATTGAATTGGGCAATTTCATCACAGGTCCGCTGGCTTCCATGTTGCTGGCTGATCTTGGTGCAGAGGTGATCAAGGTTGAGCGCCCGGAAGGTGATCCTTTCCGCCGTGGCCATGGCACAACTTACGGACCTGCCTTTGCCGCTTATAATCGCAACAAGAAGAGCGTTGTGATTGACACAACCACGCCGGAGGGCCGCGCCACTTTGCTGAAGCTGGTGGAGGGGGCTGATGTTCTGATCGACAATTTCCGCCCCGGCGTGAATGAGAAGATTGGCCTCTCTTATGCGGTGTTAAGCGCACGCAATCCGCGTCTTATTCAATGTTCCATCACAGGCTTTGGTGCAAAGGGCCCTTATCGCGACAGGCCCGCTTTTGACACGGTGGGGCAAGCGCTGAGCGGTGTGGCCAGTTTCCTGATCGAGCCTGAGACGCCGGAAAGTTTCGGCCCGACGGTCGCTGACAATGCGACAGGCATGTATGCAGCTTACGGCATCATGGGCGCGCTGATTGAGCGCAACACAACGGGCATCGGCCGCAAGCTTGAAGTGAATATGCTCGAAAGCGCCATGGCCTTTATTCAGGATGCTTTCACCAATTACACCATGGCTGGGATTGTGGGTTCAAAATATTCGCGCATCGTGCGCTCGCAATGTTTTGCCTTTCGCTGTGGCGATGGAAAGCTGATTGGCATTCATCTCTCAACAACAGAGAAATTCTGGCAGGAATTGATCGAGGCTTTGGGTGCGCCTGAATTAATGACGGATGAGCGCTTCCTCACCCATCAAACGCGTGTCAAACATTATCATGTGTTGAAAGGCCTGCTGGCGGAGCGTTTCCTCACGCGCCCGCGCATTGAATGGATGACGCTCTTTGAGAAGAGCGATGTTCCTTTCTCGCCCATTCACAATGTGAAAGAGGCGCTGGAAGATCCGCAAGTGGCAGCATTGCAAAGCGCAGTTGAGATGGTGCATCCGCAAATGGGCAAGGTGACGTCCATTCATTGCCCTGTGCTCGCCGACGGCGCGCGTGTGCTGAAAGAGATGCGCGCCCCGCCGATGATTGGCGAACATACGGATGAGATTTTGGGCGCGCTGAAATAAAAAAGGCGGCCCCGAAGGACCGCCTCAGTGCAGACATCATCGAACTTAGTCGCCGATGTAATTGCCATATTTGATGAGGTTCTGCTTCTGCGCTTCATTGCGCGGCGGCAGTTTGAAGAGCTTGTGCGCGGTGCCACCCAAAATGTTGTGACGCGCGCGATCCGTGAGGAAGGGCAGGTCCCAAATTGTCGAGGGCAGGTCGAAGTCCCAATGGGGATAGTCAGAGGCGTAAAGAAGCGAGTTTTCTGCATCAATCATGCGGAACGTGCATTCCAGCGCGTCCATGTCCTGAATTTCCATCGGCTGCGAGGAGTAATACATCTCGCGCATATATTCAGACGGCTTGCGCTTCAGGAGCGGGCATTCGGACGGGCGCAGCATGAATTCATGATCAATACGCTGCATCACGAAGGGCACCCAGGCAAGACCTGCTTCAATCCAGATGACAGGCAGCTTGGGGAAGCGCTCGCACATGCCATTCACCACCCAATTGGTGCAGTGGAGAATGTTGTACCAGCTGAAGCCAAGAGCATGGGCCGAGATGAAGCGGTTGCAACTCTGGAAAGTGTGGTCACCCCATGACGGGCCGGAATGGAAGGCGAGTGTCTGGCCGCGCTCTTCAATGGCGCGATAGACCTTCATGTAGGAATTGTCATAGACGGGCAGTTTCGGGCGAACGGTCGTCACCATCCAGCCGCCAACGCCCTTGCGATGACCAAAAGTTTCAACGCAACGCAGCGAGCCTTCTGCATCGCCAAAGGGCAGGCAGAGCTGCGTGAACATGCGGCCATTGGTCTGCGGCAGCGCCACTTCCGTGACCCAGCGATTGTAAGCCCAGCACAGCTCGAATTCCATTTCCTTCTGCGGATGCAGACCCACGCTCAACATGCCGGTGGGGAAGAGGCAGGAATAATCGACGCCCATCGCATCCATCCAGCGCTCGCCCAGTTGCGCATCGCGCAGACGATCGGGATCGGTCTTTTCCGAAGAGCGCAGCGGATAGCGTGTGACGCGACCGCCCATATCCTGAAAGCCTGGTGTGGATGGCAACACGCTGCCGCGTCCGCCCTTCGAGCGCGCTGACATCACGAGCTGCTTCAACACTTCATTCTCCATGAAGGGGAGAATTTCAGCGAAGTTCTCATTTTCATAGTGATGCGCATCCACATCGACGATGAGCACCTCGTCGAATTTGTTGTCGCGCGTCTGCTTGGCAGCATGTGCGAGGAGCTTGGATGTATTCAGCTCTTCAACCTGTACGCGGCGACCACGATCTGCAATGAGGTCCATAGTTCCCTCCTGTTATTCTGTAAGGCGCGCGGTCAGACTCCCGACCAGCTTTGCCACATGCCCAATTCAAACACCTGCAAGTCGACTGCCTTCAGCAGCGCGCCGCAGGTGATCATCACATCAGTGCCGGTGACGGCGGTACGATTGGCAAGCACGGGATATTTGTTCCCGCTCTCCTGGTTCGCACCATAGACTTTGCAAAGCACGGTCATCAGTGCTTGCACCGCTTCAGGGCTCAGCGCGCTGAGATCGCCTTTGGCAAAAGCCTTCTCAATCTCGGCAGCAAAGGCTAGCGCCTTTTTGGACGCCGCATTTTGCGGGCCTTGGCGCGTGGTTGCGGCGGGAATACGACGGAGGATTTCGACCTGTGGCGCAGGGGCTTTTTCTGCGGCCTTTTTGGCGCTCGGTTTCTTGCCCTTTGCGCCTTTGGTGGAAATGCCTTCCCACATGGCTTTGACGAAATGCGCCTTGTCCTGTCCCGACAGGCCGTCGCTATCGCGTTTCACCGCGCGCTTTGATGCAGCCTTTTTGGCAGCGGCTTTCTTCGCAGGCTTCTTAGCCGGCGGTTTCTTGGCGCTGCCCTTGGCCTTGCGCGTGCTTGTCTCAGGCGACGACATAGACGTCATTTCCCTTCTGCACGACGTCATATTTGCGCAGCTTGATTTTGCGGTTGGAGACATGCTCGCCCGTCTTCATATCATATTCATAGCCATGCCACGGGCAGACGAAGTTCATGTCATTGGTGAAGTGCAAACCCATCGAGGTCTTGTCGTCACGCAGGCGCTCTTCAACGCGCGCAATGGTGAGACCCTCGCAGGCGGGACCGCCCTGATGGAGGCAAAAATTGCTATAGGCGTAAAACTCGCCTTCATGTTTGAAGATGCCGATCTCGTGTTCACCGATGCGCACGATCTGACGGTCGCCGTCCTTGAACTCGGATGCCTTCCCCACGAATTGCTCGGCCATGAGCGCCATCCCTCCCAAACATGCTGGTCTTAGGGCCTTGAGCCCGGTTCTAAGTTATCTAAGGGAATCGGCCTGCGCCAGTCCAAGACATTTTGATTGGCGTAGCTATAAGCTTTTCTTTGTGTGCGTCGCACAATCAGCGCAAGGTCCGGCCATAAGGGTCCATTGCTTTGAGGGCGCGGTGGCAGAGACTTTCCAGAAAGGCCATGATCTCGGCTTCGCGCCGGATGGATGACTGGTTCAATGGCCGTACCAGATAGAGCGTGCGGGTGATGGCTGGCCGTTCGATGCGCCTTGCAACCAGACTGCCGGAATCAATCTCGCGTGGGGCGAGTGAATAGGGCATGATCGTCGCAGCACTTGCACGCCCGATTAACGACGTCATGGACGAGATTGAGTGCACCTCATAGGCGACCTTCATGGTCAGCCCCAGCCGTCGCGCTTCGCCCTGCACGATGTTGCGGATGACGCCGCGCTCTCCGGCAATCACCAGCTCATGTCGCAACGCTTCAGCAAAGCTGACGGGGCCGGTGCCGCCAGCCAGATCGGGCGTCGTGACGAGGAGCAAATCTTCCTCAAGCAGCGCGGTACGTTGCAGGTCTGCACGTTCGGCCACATTCCAGCCGAACAAAATGTCGATCTGTCCCTTGCCCATCATTTCGAGAAGCACGGCGCTGCGCTCCTCCACGAGACTGAGCGAGACATGGGGGATCTCGCGCTTGGCATCGAGCAGGATGTCAGGCCCCAAGAGCATCATCACGCTCAGCGGCATCCCCAGCACCACATGGTCCATGGTCTGCGCATTCATGGCCCGCAATTCGCGCTGGGTTGCTTCCACCTCGTCAAGAATGCGTTTGGCGCGGTCGAATAAAAGCTTGCCTGCCTGAGTGGGCGTGACGCCGCGCGAATGGCGCACCAGCAACTCAATGCCCAGCTCCGTTTCGAGCTGGCGGATTTGCACGCCAAGTGCAGGCTGGGCGACCTTCAACAGCTCGGCCGCCGCCGTCATGTTCCCGGCTTCCACAACCTTGATGAAATAAGCGAGCTGGCGAAAGTTGATGGCGGCCTCCCAAGGCTCCCATTCGGGGGTTTTGCCCATATTGATACGGCACGGCCCAGCTCTCAAGCCTTCTTGCCTTGACACAGGCGGCAGGGGCGCCCAAACCTCCGGCAACTCTGTTTCCGGGATTCCCCAAGGGGCCTTTGCCAAGGGATGATTGCCATGTCGCTTGCCGATCTTGAAAAGACCATCGAAGCCGCCTTCGAGGACCGCGCCAATGTGAATGCCTCGACCACGGGCAAGGTGCGCGATGCCGTCAATGAGGCGCTGAACCTGCTCGATTCTGGCAAGGCGCGCGTGGCTTACAAGGTCGCTGGCAAGGCTGGCCCGGAAAGCTGGGCAGTCAATCAATGGCTCAAAAAAGCTGTCCTGCTCTCGTTCCGTCTGAATGACATGTGGGCGATCTCCGGGGGTCCCGGTGGTTCCAGCTGGTGGGACAAGGTGCCCTCGAAATTTGATGGCTGGACTGCCAAGGAACATGCAGAAGCTGGCTTCCGCTCTGTTCCCAATTGCATCGTGCGCAAGTCGGCCTTCATCGCCCGCAACGTCGTTTTGATGCCGTCCTTCGTCAATCTCGGCGCCTATGTCGATGAAGGCACCATGGTTGATACCTGGGCGACGGTCGGCAGCTGCGCACAGATCGGCAAGAATGTGCATCTGTCAGGCGGCGTCGGTATTGGCGGTGTGCTTGAGCCCTTGCAGGCCAATCCCACCATCATCGAAGACAACTGCTTCATTGGCGCCCGGTCTGAAGTGGTGGAAGGCGTGATCGTTGGCGAGGGCGCCGTGCTCTCCATGGGCGTTTTCATCGGCGCTTCGACCCGCATCATTGATCGCAACACAGGCAAGGTGCATGTCGGTTATGTGCCGCCTTATTCGGTGGTGGTGCCGGGCTCCATGCCCGGCAAGCCGCTGCCCGATGGCACGCCGGGCCCGTCTCTTTATTGCGCGGTTATCGTCAAGACCGTCGATGCGCAGACGCGCTCCAAGACAGGTATCAATGAGCTGCTGAGGGACTGAGCGTGAACGAGGTGAGCGAACAGGACCAGACAGAGCGTCCAAACTGGCGGGTCACTTTCAACTTTCTGTTCCGCTCGGATCAGGGTGTCATCAGCGCTGACGTCTGGTGGCGTGGAACGATTGTTCTGGTGGCCTTGCTTCTCTTCCTGCATTTCATCTGGGAAGCCATTTCGGCTCAGCCGCAGGAACCGGTGAGCGAGCGCGGCAGCCTGTTCGATCCCCTGGTCTTCGTGTCCTATCTCTATCTCACTTTCTACGGGATCATGATCATTCTCGTGGCGGTGAGCCATTACAATCTGTCAGCCAAGCGCTGGCGCGCTTGCGGCAAGCCAGCTTCTCTGGCGGGGCTTTGGCCCTTGTCCGCGCTTGCTGCGGGGGCTGCACATTGGTTGCAGCCGCATATGGCCGATGTGATGGCCCCCTGGACGGTCGGTGCATTTGATATTGTCTTTGGTGCCGTCGCTTTGTGGAACATCTATCAGCTGGGCATTGCAGGGCATCGGGAATGAAGGATCTGCCGGAAAGCGCTCTTGATCTTTGTCGGGCGCTGATCCGTTGCCCCTCCGTGACGCCTGATGATGCTGGTGCGCTCGGTCTGATTGAGCGCGTGTTGAAAGAGGCAGGTTTCGAGACCCATCGCGTCACTTTTTCCGAGCCGGGCTATCCCGATATTCCCAATCTCTATGCCCGCAAGGGGACCACATCGCCCTGTCTTCTTTTTGCAGGCCATACAGATGTCGTGCCCCCCGGTGATGCTGCTGCCTGGCGCTTTGATCCTTTCTCGGCAGAAGTGGCAGACGGCATGATTTGGGGGCGTGGTGCGACGGATATGAAGGGCGGCGTGGCGGCCTCCATTGCAGCCGTGCTGTCTTTCCTGAAGGCGCATGAGTTGAAGCAGGGTTCAATTGCCTTTCTTCTGACGGGCGATGAAGAGGGCCCGGCGGTCAATGGAACGGTGAAGCTGCTCGAATGGGCGAAAGCGCGCGGTGAAAATTTCGACCATTGCATCTTGGGCGAGCCAACCAATCCTGATGCTTTGGGTGATATGATCAAAATCGGCCGCCGCGGATCTTTGTCAGGCCGCTTGAGCGTGCAAGGCAAGCAGGGCCATGTGGGCTATCCCCATCTCGCAGACAATCCCGTGCATCATCTCTTGCGCCTGTGCAATGCGCTGCTCGCAACACCGCTCGATGAAGGGACCGCACATTTCGATCCCTCCAATCTTGAGATCACGAGTTTTGATGTCGGCAACAAGGCCGTGAATGTCATTCCCGCTTCTGCAAGTGCGGCCTTCAATATCCGTTTCAATGATTTGTGGGCGCCCGACACATTGGAAGCCGAACTGCGCCAGCGGCTGAAGGCCGTTGCAGGCAAGGCGAATTATACGCTGGAGATGCAGCCCACCAATGCTCACGCATTCCTCACAAAGCCCGGCGTCTTCGTGGACATGATGTCGTCTGCGATTGAAGAGGTGACGGGCCGCAAGCCAGTTCTATCAACAACTGGCGGCACATCTGATGCGCGCTTCATCAAGAATTACTGCCCCGTCGTGGAATTCGGCCTTATCGGTCAGACCATGCATGCGGTGGATGAACGCATTGCAGTTCAAGACCTTGAAGGATTGACCGCGATTTATGCGCGGATGATTGCGCGCTATTTCCGCACGTAACCTTTTGGCAATCCCTTTTCATTAAGGTTAACGCAGTGTGGATCCGTTTGTGGTCCGAGTAATGCGTTTTCTCTTTTCTTTTCAAGGATTCGTTTCATGCGACTCTTGCTCGCTCGCGCTTGGCGCGGCTTTTCCGCCAGTTCGGCAGCCCTGCTTGGGGCACTCCTGCTGATCGTCGCTGGATCACTCATTTCTGGCGTGCAAGCGCAAATACAAATGCCGCCTTTTGTGGACGCTGTGACCCCCAATTCAGGTCTGCTTGCCGGGGGTGAGCGCATCGTCATCACGGTAGATGCGCATGGACGAGAGGTGACCGAAGTATCTTTCGGCACGAAACGAGCAACCATCATCAGCAAGACCCAACAAGATGTGGGACGTACAGTCTATACACTGGTCACAGTGACCGCGCCTCCCGGTGATGCGCTGGGCAAGGTGAATGTCACTGTCAAAACAGACTGGGGTACCAGCCCGGTTGAATTCAATAGCACTGCTTCTGATTATACCTACAAAGCGGCCCAACAGCAGGGCAACAATAATGCCAACAACAACACCAACAACGCAGGCGCCGGGACGCGCGATCCCTTGAATGACCCGCAAGTGCGTGCGCTCGTATCAGCGCAAGCCAGCGCGTTGCGCCGTGTTACGTCAACCTCAATGGATGCCGTGCATCGCCGTCTTGAAATGCTGCATGAAGATGATGTGCCCGATGTCATGAATGGTTTGTCTGTCTCAGGCAATTCTTATTCCATGCCTTCGGATGTGCGTTTCTATGAAGACCCGCTGATGCGCAATGCAACCAGCGGCCTTGCCGCACAAGCCATCAACCGCAATGCCGAAATGCCGCGCATGAAACCCGCACAACAGACAAAGCCGCCGCAGCCCTTGCAGGAGGCGCCGTACAAGATTTGGGTCTCTGGCAACCTGTTCTTTGGCGGCGGGCAAGGCAATACGATGTCTGGTGCGGGCAAGATTAAATATGCCCTGTCAGGCATTGCTGCCGGCTTTGATACGGACCTCATGCCAGATCTGAAAGGTGGCTTTGCCGTCAATATTGGCGACGACAATGCTGATCTGGGCACGGAGGGTGGCCGCATCGCCAATCGCAATATTGGCGGTTCGCTCTACGGGTCTTGGCGTGTTGCCTCTGGCATCCATCTGGACGGCACAATGGGTTATGGCTACCTCACCACGACCTCACGCCGCGTTGATACGATCGCCCCTGCAACCTATTCAGGTGATCGCAGCGGCCATGGGTTCAATGGGTCACTCGCGCTCAGTTATGACTACAAATATGACGCGGTGAAATTGGCGACCTATCTGCGGGCAGATGCGACCTATGCGACGCTTGGCAGCTATACGGAAACAGGCGGAGCCAATGCGCTCAGCTTCAGCAGCGCAAGCGTCACCGGCCAGAGCATGGCGCTTGGGATGCGTGGCGAATATCCGCTTGAACAGGAATGGGGCACGCTTGTCCCCTTTGGTCGAGCCGAATATCGCCGCCTCTTCAGCGGCGCCCTCAATCAGACCATGAGCTATACTGATACGCCCACCACACGCTATCAGCTTGCCAATTCCAGCTTCGACAAGGATGTGCTGATGGGTTCCCTCGGCCTTGAGGCGCGCGCCGGTCGCGACCTCAGCGCCCGCATGGAATATCTCGTCACAGGCGGCGTCGGCGGCCTGCATGGGCAGGGCTTGCGTGGCAGCGTGAGGCTTGGCTTCTAGGCCAAGCCTTGGGGGCAAAGGGGCTCGCCACGGCTCCGTCTGCGTTTTCTGGGGAAACCGGGGGCCAAGCGCCCCCGTTTTGCGTGCTGCGCTTGCGTCTCTCAGGGGTGGGTGACTAATGTTGCGGCCCCGGAATGCCGGGCCTTTGGCCCTGTCTCAATGGATCGAGGACCATGAAAGTCACGCTCGAACGCGGCGCCTTGTTGAAATCGCTCAGCCACGTCCATCGCGTCGTGGAGCGTCGCAACACGATCCCGATCCTGTCCAATGTGCTGTTGCAAGCACGTGGTGGTGAGTTGTCCTTGAAGGCAACTGACCTCGATCTCGAAATCACCGAGAGCCTGCCCGCCGATGTTGAACAGCCCGGCGCAACCACACTGCCCGCGCATACGCTCTATGACATCGTGCGCAAATTGCCCGACGGTGCGCAGGTTTCTCTGGAGACGGCTGGCGACAGTGGCCAATTGTTGCTGCGCTCCGGTCGCTCGCGTTTCACGCTGCAATCCCTGCCCGAAAGCGACTTCCCCGACCTGAATGCGGGCGATCTGTCGCATCGCTTCACGCTGGCCGCTGGCGATCTCAAGAAGCTCATCGACAAAACGCAATTCGCGATTTCGACGGAAGAGACGAGGTACTATCTCAACGGTATCTATATGCACACGACCGAGGTCGAAGGGCATTTGATGCTGCGCGCCGTCGCCACTGACGGTCATCGTCTGGCACGTGTCGAACTGCCTGCGCCGCAGGGCTCCGGCGGTATGCCGGGCGTCATCATTCCGCGCAAGGCCGTAGCCGAGGTGCAGAAGCTTGTTGAGGATCTCGGCGCGGATGTTGTCGTCGAAATGTCCACCACCAAGGCGCGTTTCACCTTCGGCCCTGTGGTGTTGACCTCCAAGCTCATCGACGGGACTTTCCCGGATTATGCGCGCGTCATTCCCACCGGCAATGACAAGCGCCTGACTGTCGATTGCGCCCCCTTTGCCGCTGCAGTGGATCGTGTCTCGACCATTTCTTCCGAGCGCGGTCGGGCGGTGAAGATGTCGCTCGCCGATGGGCGCCTGACTTTGACCGTCACCAATCCTGACTCGGGTTCCGCAACGGAAGAACTGGAAGTGGATTATGATGCCGCCTCAATCGAGATCGGCTTCAATGCGCGCTATCTGCTCGACATCACCAACCAGCTCGACAGCGATACGGCGCTTTTCAAGCTCGCTGATCCGGGCTCGCCCACGATCATCCAGGACCGCGATGGCGCTGCAGCGCTCTATGTCCTGATGCCGATGCGCGTGTGAGGGGGCTTGCCCCTCCACAATCGGCCAGATCGGCACCAGATGGGCTTCAATGAGCCCGGATAACCTCTTCCCATCCAGCCCGCGTCATCCTCAGCTCCGCCGCCTCGTGCTGGCGGACTTCCGGTCCTATGCCGCACTCGATCTCGATTTCGATGCGCGGCTGGTGGCGCTGACGGGGGAGAATGGTGCAGGCAAGACTAATGTGCTTGAGGCGCTTTCCATGTTCACGCCTGGCCGCGGCCTGCGTCGTGCTGACCTGTCGGAACTGGCGCGGATTGGCGGCTCCGGCCGCTGGGCCGTTTCGGTCACACTCGACAGCGATGGGCATGATTTGCAGCTTGGCACGGGCATTGAGGCGCAGGATGGGGGGCAGGCGCGCCGCTGTCGTATTGAGCGCGCCCCAGTGGGCTCCGCACGCGCCTTTGCGGATCATCTACGCCTTGTCTGGCTCACCCCGGCCATGGATGGGCTGTTTTCAGGCCCGGCAGGGGATCGGCGGCGTTTTCTGGACCGGTTGGTGCTGGCGGTTGATTCCGAACATGGCTCGCGCGTGAACGCGCTGGAACGGGCGCTGCGCAATCGCAACCGTTTGCTCGAAGATGGGCTTCGTGACGCCAGTTGGCTTGATGCAGCGGAACGCGAATTGGCCGAGCTTGCCGTGGCCGTCTCCGCTGCGCGCCATGAAACCGTGACGCGGCTTGCTGCGCTCATCGCAGCCGAGCGGGATGAAAGCTCGCCCTTTCCCTGGGCTGAGGTTTCCCTGCAAGGCGAGATTGAGGCGATGATGGGCGCGCGCCCGGCGCTGGAGATTGAAGATCACTATCGCGCTTTGCTGCGGGCCAATCGTGCGCGCGATGCTGCTGCAGGTCGCACCCTGATTGGCCCGCAAGCCAGTGATCTTGCCGTGCTGCACGGGCCTAAACAGGCGGAAGCAGGGCGCTGCTCCACGGGCGAACAAAAAGCGCTGCTGGTGGGGCTCGTGCTGGCCCATGCAAGGCTCGTCAGCGCCATGACTGGCATGGCCCCGATTGTGTTGCTGGATGAGATTGCAGCCCATTTCGACCCGCGCCGCAGGGGCGCACTTTATGCAGAGCTTGGCCGTTTGGGCAGTCAGGTTTTCATGACAGGAGCAGACCCGTCTGCCTTTGCCGGAATGGGTGAAAATGCAGGCCTTTGGAAGGTCTTTTCCGGACGCATCGAAAGAGCGTGAGAAGCCCTGAAAATCAGCTGTTTGCAGCCCTATATTTCGAAGCGAAAATCGCTGCGGGACGCCGCCTTTTCGGCTAGATTGCAAGCTACGAATCAACACATCGATTCAGGCCCTCAAACGGGCCTTCCACAAGGCCCGCTGAAAGCACTTTGACCCATGTCCGAACCTGCTGCTTCGCTTCCTTCCCAGACACCTGCTCCTGCATCTGAATATGGCGCTGACTCGATCAAGGTGCTGCGCGGTCTCGATGCTGTGCGCAAACGTCCGGGCATGTATATCGGCGACACGGATGACGGGTCGGGCCTGCATCACATGATCTACGAAGTCGTGGATAATGCGATTGACGAGTCGCTGGCTGGCCATGCTGATCTTGTCACTGTGACGCTCAATCCTGACGGCTCTTGCACAGTCACCGACAATGGTCGCGGCATTCCAACTGACATTCACGCCGAGGAGGGCGTGTCAGCGGCCGAAGTCATCATGACGCAACTTCATGCAGGCGGTAAGTTCGACCAGAACAGCTACAAGGTTTCTGGGGGTCTGCATGGTGTCGGTGTATCGGTCGTCAATGCGCTGTCGATCTGGTTGAAGCTGCGCATCTGGCGCGATGGTCAGGAACATTTCATCGAGTTCCATCATGGTGACGCCGTTGCGCCACTGGTCACAGTTGGTCCTGCGCCCTTGATTGATGGCAAGCCCAAGCGCGGAACGGAAGTCACCTTCCTGCCTTCGCCAGAAACCTTCACCATGGTTGAGTTCGATTATGCGACGATTGAACATCGCCTGCGTGAACTTGCCTTCCTCAATTCCGGCGTGCATGTGATTTTGACCGATGCGCGTCATGCGGAGAAGAAATCGGAAGACCTTTTCTATGAAGGCGGGTTGGAAGCTTTCGTACGCTATCTTGATCGCGCCAAAACTCCGCAGCTCGAGAAGCCCATCATGATGAAGGGTGACCGTGATGGCATCGGCGTCGAGGTCGCGCTGTGGTGGAATGACAGCTATCATGAGAATGTTCTGGCCTTTACCAATAACATTCCCCAACGCGATGGCGGCACCCATCTTGCCGGTTTTCGTGGCGCGCTGACGCGGCAGGTGACAAGCTATGCCGATACATCGGGCCTCACCAAGAAAGAGAAGGTCGATCTCTCCGGCGATGATTGCCGCGAGGGTCTCACCTGCGTTCTGTCGGTGAAAGTGCCAGATCCAAAGTTCTCTTCACAGACGAAAGACAAGCTCGTTTCCTCCGAAGTCCGTCCGGTGGTGGAAGCGCTGGTGAATGATGCGCTCAGCCGCTGGTTTGAAGAAAACCCCGCTGATGCGAAGAAGGTCGTTGGCAAGGTGGTGGAAGCAGCACTTGCACGCGAAGCTGCCCGCAAGGCGCGTGAATTGACCCGTCGCAAGGGCGTGCTGGATGTGGCCAATTTGCCCGGCAAGCTTGCTGATTGTCAGGAGCGCGATCCGGCGAAGTCCGAACTCTTCATCGTCGAGGGTGACTCGGCAGGTGGCTCGGCCAAGCAGGGCCGCAATCGTGAATATCAGGCGGTCTTGCCGCTGCGAGGCAAGATCTTGAATGTGGAGCGCGCGCGCTTCGACAAGATGCTCACCTCGCAGGAAATCGGCACATTGATCACGGCCCTTGGAACCGGCATTGGTTCGCAGGATTTCAAGCCGGAGAAGCTGCGCTATCACAAGATCATCATCATGACGGATGCGGACGTTGACGGCGCCCATATTCGCACGCTGTTGCTCACCTTCTTCTTCCGTCAGATGCGTCCGCTGATTGAGGCGGGCCATATCTACATCGCGCAACCGCCGCTCTACAAAGTGAAGCGCGGACAGTCCGAGCAATATTTGAAGGATGAGCGCGCGCGTGAGGATTATCTCATCGACAATGGCCTTGAGGCCGCGCTGTTGCGCTTGCCGACCGGCGAAGAGCGTGCCGCTGCGGATTTGCGTAGCCTCGTCGATGAGGCGCGCGTTGTGCGTCAGGTCCTGGCCTCGCTGCATAGCCGGTATGACCGCGTGGCGGTGGAACAGGCAACCATTGCAGGTGCATTGAAACCGATTGCCGATCTTGGCGAGGCGCGGGCGGCGGAGCTGGCGAGCGAAGTTGCGCGCCGTCTCGACGCCTTGTCTGAAGAGACGGAGCGCGGCTGGACGGGTGCGGTTCAAGATGGCGGCTATGTCTTTGCACGCGAAGTGCGCGGCGTGCGTCAGGCAAGCGTGCTTGATGCGGGCCTGCTTGGTTCGGCTGAAGCGCGCAAGCTCGCGGATTATGAGCGCTCGCTGCATGATGTTTATGCCAGCCCGGCTCTGTTCATTCGCAAGAGTGATGAGACGCAGGTCTCAGGTCCGACCGATCTCATCGAGACGGTCATGGCCGCTGGCCAGAAGGGCATCAGTCAGATGCAGCGCTACAAAGGTCTTGGCGAAATGAATCCCGAACAGCTTTGGGAGACGACGCTCGACCGCAATGTGCGCTCGCTCTTGCAGGTGAAGGTGCGCGAGGCTGACTCAGCCGATGACATCTTCGTCAAGCTCATGGGCGATGCTGTAGAGCCGCGGCGCGAATTCATTCAGGAGAATGCACTCAGCGTCGCCAATCTCGACGTCTGATATGGCCTGGCTTGCGCTCTTCATTGCGGGTCTGTTCGAAACCGGATGGGCTATCGCCATGAAAGCCTCAGATGGATTTTCGCGTCCGCTCCCCACTGTGCTGATGCTGATTTGCATGGTCATCAGCATGGTGCTGCTCACCTGGTCGCTCAAGACGCTGCCCGTGGGGACAGCTTACATGGTCTGGACAGGCATTGGTGCGGTTGGTGCTTTTGTGTTGGGGATCTTTCTGTTTGGCGAGGCAGTTACCCCTTTGCGTATTGCAGCCGCCGTTTTGATCGTGAGCGGCATTGCGCTCATGAAATTTGCTGAAGGCTAGTGCGCCGGAACAGCGCTTGATGCTGCACGTTTTCCGATGATGGCTGATCGTCATATCCAGCCCGATGTCACCCACAAAGCCGCAAGGCTCACAACGCAACAAACAGGGCTGGAAGGGTCCTTGAGGCTTGTTCGGCGCTCTCTCATTGGCTAGGCTGCTTAAAAAAGGGAGGAAGCCATGAATGTCATTGCGACGCAGCCTGTCGATTTGTCGCTTGAAGCCTCCACAGGCTATGCGCGTGCAAGGCTGGGCCTCATCATTCCCTCCAGTAATCGCCTGACCGAACCTCAATTCCGTCGCTTCATGCCGCCTGATGTGGCAGTCCATGCCACACGCTTGCAGATGACGGGCAAGAACCATAAGGCGCTGCCGCAGCTATTGGAGGAAGTTGCACGTGCCTCGGCGGCTCTCGCTGATGCGCGATGTGATGTCATCGTCTTTCATTGCACGGCCAATTCCATGGAACATGGCCCGGAGGGCGAACAGAAGATTTTGGATGTGGTGCGGACGCAATCGGGGGCGCAAGCGCTTTCGACGGCTCAGGCTGTGGTCTCAGCCTTCCATGCAGTTCACATGAAGAGCATGGTTCTTTTCTCGCCCTATCAACAGGCCGCGAATGATCACGAGAAAGACTATCTGCAAGCGCTGGGCTTCCGCGTTTTGCATGATGTTGCTCTTGGGGTGACGCCGAATGAATATCTCACCGTCCCCCCGCATCGCTGGATGGAAGTGGTGCGCGCCAATCTGCGCGATGAGGCGGATGGTTATTTTCTATCCTGCACCAATACGACGCAGATTGACACGATCCCTCATCTCGAACCTGAACTTCGCAAGCCCGTCATCAACTCCAATCAGGCCACCATCTGGGCAGCAAGCAAGCTTCTGGCGCAGAAATTTGGTCAGCTTTCGCTGTCGCCGCTTCTGGGCTCGCTCGTGACGCGCTGATCCTGTGCCCTTGCAGGATCGGCCGGCTTGCGTAAACTCATGCGCGAAGAGCCGGGGAACCGGCCTTGCGAGGAAATATCATGCTGCAATCGGTGAAGCCCTCAGCAACTGCCCTGACACGAGAAGAGCTGCTCATTCGCGCGCAGCAGATGGTTCCGCGTCTGGCGGCCCGTTCGGCGGCCTGTGAGCAGCAGCGCAAGGCGCCGCGCGAGACGATCGAGGAATATAGTGATCTCGGCTTGCTGCGGATCTGCCAGCCATCGCGCTATGGCGGTTTTGATCTGGGCTATGATGTCATGTGCGAAGTCATCCAGACTTTGGCGCATGGTTGCGGCTCGCAGGCTTGGGTTCACATGGTGCTTGCTGACAATCCGCTGAAGATGGCTGCCTTCAGCCTCGATGCGCAGGATGAAGTCTGGGGCAAAGATTCAACGGCCCGGATCTGTGTGGCTATTGCTGCAGTTGGCAAAGCCAAGCGCGTGCCGGGCGGCATCGTGTGGAATGGGCTGCATCATTTCTCCAGCGGCATTGATCATGCTGATTGGGTGATTTGTGGAGGCAATATTCTGGAAGATGACAAGGCACCGGAAGGGTGTTTCTGCGTCATCCCTACAAGTCAGATCGAGATTGTTGATGACTGGCATACCGTCGGGCTTGCGGGGACAGGTTCCAAGAGCTTCCGTGTGAAAGATGTCTTCGTGCCACAGCATCGTGTGCTGTCGAAGAAGGATTATGATGAGGGCACATCGCCCGGCACGCTTTATTACACCGCACCCATCACAAAATTGCCGCGCGGTGGTGTGTCTGCCGTGAGCTATGCGGCGGTCTGTGTCGGTGTCGCAGAAGGTTTTCTCGACACTTATGTGACTTACACCGCCAAACGCAAATCGCGCGGTGCCTCCGTTGTCGATAAGCCCGGCTTGCAAATGGGCATTGGCGAAGCGTCTGCCCAGATCGAAGCCGCCTCACGGCTTTATCTGGGGGCTGTTCGCGAATGTATGGACATGCTGGAGCGCGGGGAAACGCCGTCGAAATTGCAAGGAGCGCAGGGCAAGCGCAATGCGTCTTATGCATGCCAGCTTGCGACGACAGCCGTGCAGAAATTGTTCAACCAAGCAGGCGGTCAGGCTCTCTTTACTGATAATGCGCTGCAGCGGCAGTTTCGGGATTGTTATGCGGCAGCAGCCCACTTCTCTTTGATGTGGGATGCCGCCGCGATGGAATATGGCAAGGCTGCGCTTGCTGAAGCGGCCCGCGCCTAGGAGACCTGTTGCGTGATGGCATAGCCACCCGTTGCAGCGACGGCAGTTACGCAGGTGCCCCAAATCAGATCCACGATGCTGACAATGGGAGGCCAGTTTTTAAGCGTCGCGAGATTGGTCAGGTCATAGGTCGCATAAGCAAAGAAGCCGAAGAGCGCGCCATAAACTGCAGCGGTCACCCATGTCTCTTCGCGCAGCGCAGGCGCGACAGCAAAGATGATTATCCCCACAACATAGAGCGCATAAAAAGCCGCAGCCACGGGAATGGATGGCTGCTCCAACAGCAACTCGCCCAGATGGTCGCGATAGAAATTCTTCGCGACAAAACCGAGCCAGATCATGTCAGCCACCAGAAACACGACGGCTGTGGCGAGATAGGCGATGGCGTAGCGCATGTCGGTATCCCCAGCGAGCGTCAGTGACGTCTGAACTGCTCATTTACGTTTGGTCGTCTCGACTGGATTGCTCAGCAAGGAACGAGGCCGACGGCCTTCATCGCTGCCTGTGCTTGCGCGCCTTGCAAGAAGGTGATGAGCGCCTGAACTTCCGGTGAGGGTCGATCTGCGGCCAAGACTTGCATCGCATATTCGCTTTGCAGGGCTGCAGGCAGCACCCCCAGAAATTTCACCCCCGCAATGGGGACGATTTCGCTGGACAGGGTGATGACGGATTGCGCCAAGCCCTTGGCGACCTCGGCGGAGACGATGGAGCCTGGCCCATGGACCAGCACGGCCTTGGCGCGCAAGGCGGTCAGGCCCGCGGCCTCTGCACTGGCGAAGACTTCATTGGCCACATTCGTCCCGGCAGCGGGATCCGAAAGGGCGATGCTTTCCAGCTCGTCGAGCGATGCCTTCAGATCCGCCAGTGTCGAAACCGGCAGATTGGGCCCATGTTCGGGGACACCCATGCCAAGGGGGCTCAAGGCAAGTTTGAAAGTATTTTTTGAAAATCCAAAACCATCCTGCCGTGCCTTGTCGAGAACGGCCCCGACCACAATCCCAAGATCAAAGGGAAAGCCCGCTTCCAACCATTCGCGTGTTTTGGCCGGTGTGGCGAAACTCAAGTTAAGCCCGATTCCACTGGCTTTTTCGAACTCTGGCGCCATGCGCTCGATCGCCGCGCGAAATCCGCCGGCGCAAAGCAGCTGCAAAGATGTGCTCATCAAATCCTCTCCTTTGCGACTTTGCTTTCGCACGAGTGGCGCCCTCTGACCAGCCTCAAGCTTCTGTCTGTGTTGATCGGGCTGCGGTTCCCCCCTAGGGTCCCCCGCAACGGGCCAGGGGCCCGCTGGCTGGAGTTTGATCATGGCGCAGATTTCCGTTGCAGGTCTTGGGGTTGACCAGGAGCTTTATGAATTTGTGAATAGCGAAGCCTTGCCGGGCACGGGGCTTGCCCCGGAAGCTTTCTGGTCCGGGCTTGCCAAAATCCTGAGTGATGTTGCTCCCCGCAATGCCGCCTTGTTGAAAAAGCGCGACGAGATCCAGACGAAGATCGACGCCTGGCACAAGGCCCGCAAAGGCCAGCCGCATGATCAGGCAGCCTATGAGGCTTTCCTGAAGGAGATCGGCTATTTGTTGCCGGAGCCCGCGAGCTTCGCGATCCGTACGCAGAATGTGGACGATGCCATTGGCCGCATCGCAGGCCCCCAGCTTGTCGTGCCAGTGTCCAATGCCCGCTATGCCCTCAACGCTGCCAATGCACGCTGGGGCAGCCTTTATGATGCGTTTTATGGCACTGATGCCATTCCCGATGAAGGGGAGACAGCTCGTGGCAAGGGCTACAATCCTGCTCGCGGCGCCAAGGTGATTGCCAAGGCGCGCGAAGTGCTCGACACAATGGCACCGCTCGCATCCGGCTCTCATGCTGACGCGACCAATTATGCAATCGAGAATGGCGCACTCGTTGTCACGACTAAAACTGGCAAGACGGGTCTGAAAGACGCCGCACACTTTGCCGGTTTCGTGGGCGACCTGTCGGCCCCGAAGCTCATCCTCCTCGTCAATAATGGCCTTCATGCGGAAGTGCATTTCGATCGCAATCATGCGATCGGCAAGACAGACCCGGCAGGCATTTCAGATGTGGTGATGGAATCCGCGCTCACCACCATCATGGACATGGAAGACTCGGTTGCCGCCGTTGATGCGCAGGACAAGGTCGTCGTCTATCGCAACTGGCTCGGCCTGATGAAGGGCACCCTGACCGCGAGCTTTGAAAAGGGCGGTGCAACGCTTGAACGCAAGCTCAATGCGGATCGCTCTTATACGAGGCCGGATGGCAAGACGCTGTGGCTGTCTGGCCGCAGCCTGATGCTCGCGCGCAATGTCGGCCATCATATGTATACCGATATGGTGCAGATGAATGGTCAGGATGTGCCGGAGAACATCGTTGATGCGGCGGTGACGGCAGCGATTGCGCTACATGACATCAAGGGCGCACAGCAGGTCAAAAACTCGCGTGCAGGCTCGCTTTATATCGTCAAGCCGAAAATGCACGGCCCCGAAGAAGTGGCGATGGCAAATGATCTGTTTGCACGCGTCGAAGATCTTGTTGGTATGCCGCGCTTCACCATGAAGATGGGCATCATGGATGAAGAGCGCCGCACGACGGTCAATCTCGCTGCTTGTATTGAAGCGGCGGCTGATCGTGTGGTTTTCATCAATACGGGTTTCCTTGATCGCACGGGTGATGAGATTCACACGTCCATGGAAGCTGGCCCCGTTGTTCGCAAGAACGACATGAAGAGCCTGCCCTGGATTGCTGCTTACGAAGATTCCAATGTCGATATTGGTCTCGCCTGTGGGCTTCCCGGCAAGGCGCAGATTGGCAAGGGCATGTGGGCAGCACCCGATCGCATGGCCGATATGATTGCGCAAAAGGTCGGCCACCCCAAGGCGGGCGCCAATACTGCATGGGTGCCCTCACCAACCGCTGCGACACTTCACTCGCTGCATTATCATCAGGTGAGCGTTGCCGAGCGTCAGAAGGAACTCGCCAAGCGGCCTCGCGC
>CAZLBA010000013.1:3089-5674 GCA_964557555.1 uncultured Beijerinckia sp. | reverse complement strand
GGCCTGATGGAAGATCGCGCGACGCTGCGCATCTCCAGCCAGCACATTGCCAACTGGCTTTACCACGGCATTGTCAGCGAAGCGCAGGTCATGGAAACCATGAAGCGCATGGCTGCTGTGGTTGATCGCCAGAACGCTGGTGATCCGCTCTATACCCCCATGGCGCCGGCCTGCAATGGCGTTGCCTTCAAGGCCGCTTGCGATCTCGTTTTCAAGGGTCGCGAACAGCCTAATGGCTATACCGAATTTGTGCTCCATGCGCGGCGCCGTGAGGCGAAGGCAGCGCAGCGCTAAGTCAGATCAATTGCTGCGGGCGGTGCATTTGCCGCCCGCAGCGCTAATCTTCTCGCAAAGTTCACCAGCTTCTTCTTCACTCAGGCCGGTGCTGCGGACGCGCCAGACATAGTCTGGACCTGATTTCACCCGCGTATAACCGAGCTTCTTAAGGCCAAGGCCGGCATATTTCTTGTGCAGCTGTTGCAACTGCGCACGCGCTTCGGATTCACTCTCGACGGTCGCCAGCACGATCATGAAACTGTCGCCGGCCTTCTCCACCGAGGCGGGCTGAAGCGCAGGCTCTCTTTCGCGTTCCCTTGACGGGGCTGCTGCAGGGGAAGTCGCAGGCCGTGCGGCCTCGCGCGCTGCGGTGGCGACCGCCGCTGTCTCCCGCTGGGCATTGATGACCGCCTCCCGACCGGGCGGAGCGGTTAGACTGCCCGCTGGCCGCATGGGGGCCATGGCAAGGGCTGCAGGCGCCGGGGAGGCCTCAGGCGTCGGACGCAGCGGATTGCTCTGCAGGCCCTCTGCCGGAGTGGGTGGGCTGAGAGCGGCAGCCGGGAGGGCAGGCGGAAGGATAGGCGCCAGCTCGGCAGGTGGCAGCGGCGCCGGGGTCGCCGGGCGGGCAGCTGGATTGGCAGGCTCAGGAGCGCGCACGGGCAGGGCAGCTGCGGCCTGCTGGCGCAAATCTTTCACCGGCGCCACGTCATCAGGTCGCAAGGCCCAGACCAGCAGGGCACAGCCCAGCAAGCTCAGGAAAAAAGCAGGCACAATCAAGGCCTTAATCGCAGCCTTCCGGCGCAGCGGGTCGCGCCGGCGCAAGCGCCAGCGGGCATCCTCCGTTGCATCCGGCCCCTGCGGGCCCGTCTTTGTATCCTGACGCGGGTTCAGACCTGCCTCCTGTTCGGCAAGCTTAGCATGACGGGCTCTTAGGTGCAGCCTAGTTGTGGCGAAGGTGGGGCAGGCGGAAAAGAGTTGCCCCAAGGGCTGCCCGCCTTTAAGGGGGGCCACTCAGGAGCCCATCATGGCGCGCAAGCCTTCCAGCAAAACTGAATTCGTCCTCTTCGACGTGACTTATGAAGATGGGTCGCAGCGCTCCAATCGACGCGTGCCGGCAGATCTTGTGGGTGGGCTTGACGGTGACGGGCCCGCACGCGCTGCGATTGAAGAACAGGATCGCGAGATCGCAGAGAAATCTGGTCAGCCGCCGCTGCGCATTAAAACAATCAAACGCGCAGGCAAAAAATAAGCACGCGATTTCAAACATGATCACCTGCGACGCAGGGATCTGCGCGTGGCGCTTTACTGATTATTCACCATAACCGTCGCACAACTTAAGCCTGCATTTTGCGGGCTTTTGTGCGCGTTTCAGTCTTTGCTGCGTTTTTCGTGAAGTTGCTCAAAGTCTTGGTTCAATCATTTGAGACGGGATGGCTTTCAGATGAGCCGTTTGTTTTATGCCGTTCGATTCGGCGTTTTCGCTTCTTGGCTCTTCACGCTGATGGGCGCTTTGCTCTTGCCCGTGTCTGCGCAAGCGCAGACCGTATTGGCTGGCACATTGAAAGTCGCCACGAAGCAGGTGTCGGCTGGCTCTGCCATGACGCCCTATGCCCCAATTGAGGTGACGGGCGGAACTTTGCCTTACGAATTTCGAATGATAACTCCCCTTCCGGCGGGGTTACAAATAAATGCTGCCACCGGCTTCATCTCTGGCACGCCTGCGACGGTCACAGCCGATGCGGCTTACACGATGAGGGTCACTGATGCCAACGGCGACAGCGTGCAGGGTCAATTCAATCTTGAAGTGACAAGGCCGGCCGCACCGATCACCTCATTCACCATCTCGACCAACCCCTCTTTCGTCGGCGCCAATGTGACGCTGCGCGCGGAAATGGCAGCGGATGTAACGGGAACGATCCACTTTTACCGCGCTGGTTTTGTGACAAAACTGGGCGAGGCGACGCTCACAAACGGTGTTGCAACTTTAGATACGAGCGCTTTGGTAGCAGGCAGTTATAACCTCTTTGCCGTCTATGGCGGCAATGACAATTACAGCGGCTCGCAAAGAGTTTTGAACGTCACCGTTGTTTTGAATACCAGCGAGATCACGTTGCAATCCGATAGAACGCGTATCAATACAGGTCAGGCAGTGACATTGACGGCGCGGGTTAGACCTGCAGGCATTACCGGACAGGTTAGTTTCAAGGAAGGCACAAGGGATTTAGGGCAAGCCCCTATCATCAATGGTGTTGCGACGCTGCAAACCGCTGCAATCAGGTCGATTTGGTAGTTCTTGCAAGGTCGAAGCA
>CAZLBA010000013.1:0-3079 GCA_964557555.1 uncultured Beijerinckia sp. | reverse complement strand
TTGGCGGGTCAGTACGATTTTACGGCTGAATTTCCTGGTGACGCTCAATATGAGCGCGCTGTGAGCACTGCTGTGAGTGTGACGGTGGTTGCAGCGCAGACAACTCCAACGACGCTGGAGCTTGTTGTGGACAAGGCGCAAGCGACGGAGGGCGACGCTGTGGTGTTTACAGCCACCTTGAAAGCGGCTGACGCTATTGCGGCTGCAGCAACGGGCAACATCACCCTGAAAGAAAATGGAGTGACTGTCGCGGCGAGAGCACTGGCTGCGGGCCAGGTGCAAATCTCGATCAATTCACTTGCGATCGGCACGCATACGCTGACAGCAGAATTTGCCGGGGATGCGAATTATAGCGCCTCCAAGAGCGGCAATGTTGTGGTGACCATTGTTGATGACAAGAGAGTCAATACAACAACGACGCTTGCGGTCTCCAAGACTCTCGCCGCTGTTGGTGATTCTCTCACATTCACCGCAACCATCGAGCCCAATACGGCAACGGGACAGGTGCGCTTTATTGACGAGTTGAATGGGCAAGCAGGTGTGGCAGTCAATATTTCACCGGTCAATAATGGCCGGGCTGTTTATACCACGACCCTTCTGGGCAATGGCACGCATCGTGTGACGGCGGTTTATGAACCGCAAGGCCTGTTCAATACGAGCACGAGCAATGCTGTCACAGTAACGATCGGGACCGTGCAACAGCAAGGCAATACGGGCAATACGCCGACCGCAACTACGCTGACAGTTGACAAGACGACCCCCGCTCATGGAGAGGCGGTGCGCTTCAGCGTTGCTGTCACACCCGATACGGCAAGAGGGACCGTGACTATCTATGAAGGTCCAACTGCCAGAGGCACCATCACACTTGCAACTGATGGCACAGGCTCGACCTTGCTCAATGGCCTCGAACCCGGCAGGCGTGTTTTCAATGCCGTGTATAACGGTTCGAATACTCACGCCGCCAGCAAGAGTGCCGATGTCACCATCACAGTGGGCACCATGGCAGCGACCATGCAGCTTGTCGTCCTGCCGCGGACTCCCGCTGTCGGCCAGACTTATGAATTACGCGCTTTGATGTCGCCCACAACAGCGACGGGCAAGGTGCGGTTCAGGGAGGGTGGCAATGACATCGGAGAGGCAGATATCTCCGGGGGCTATGCATCCTTGCGTGTCACCAATGCCGTCTTGGGCGAGCATAATTATACAGCATCCTATGCAGGCGACGGGCGCGTAAATCCGGCAGAGGCAGCCCTCGTTGTGACTGTTGTTGCCAATAAGCCAGCACCCACCACAGATCCATCCGTGCGTGCGCTGGTCAGCTCTCAATTATCCACGGCAACGCGCATGTCGAGCACGCTGATGGGTGCCTTGCATTTGCGCCTGGAAACCCTGCATGAAGAGGATGTGCCTGTCTTTTCGAATGGAATCCATTTTTCACAAGCGGGCAATCTGCCAAGCGGCGTGCGCTCTTATGAAGATGATCAATGGGTTGCAGGTTCATCCGCGACGCCTGCCGGGCGCAGCATTGATGCAGCTATTCGTCGAGATCGGTTCAATCCGGTTGTGTCCCAGCAAGAACCTTTGACCTTGCCAAAACTGACAGCCCCACAGCGTATTCATGTGTGGACAGCGGGCTCGGTCATGTTTGGCGGTGTGAGCTATAATGGTTTGGGCGCAGCCTCACGCACCAGTTTCTCCTTGGCCGGTCTGACGGCAGGTGCTGATGCAAAAATCGCGGATGGTCTGCGCGCTGGCTTTGCTGTCAGCTATTCGGCTGAGTCGTCAGAGCTGGGCGGCGGCAATGGTGATTCCAAGACAAGCATGATGGCAGGTAGCCTCTATGCTTCGTGGCGCATTGATCGAAAAGTCTTCATAGATACGATGTTGGGCTATGGTTTTGCGAATTTCCAAATGCAGCGCATGGACCCCAATGTTCTTGTCAAACTGCCGGGGCGTCGTTCGGGGCAAGTGCTGATGGCATCAGCCGGCATCAGCTATGATGAGAAGGTCGGCAATTTCAAATTTGCGCCTTACGCACGCATGGATCTTATGTCGATCAATCTCGGCGGCTATAACGAGCAGGGGGATGCGAATTGGTCTCTCATCTATCAGCCCATGCATACGACAGCTCAATCGCTGGTGCTGGGATTGCGCGGTCAGCTCGATTATGAGCGCTCATGGGGTGTGCTCTCGCCATTTGGCCGGGTTGAATATCGCCACTCGCTCGGTGTCGCAGGCGTGCAGACCGTGGCCTATGCGGGTGATCCCGCCTCCACACATACGATCGCCACGGCCGCCGGAGGGTCTGACAGTCTGACCGGCGCACTGGGGCTGAAGGCAATGGATCGCAAACGGCTGGCTGGCTCGGTAGAATATTCGCTAAGCGGCGGTCAGGCCGGCATTGTCGGGCAGGGCTTGAGGGGGGCGATGCGGCTTGGCTTTTAAGCCAAGCCTGCGCTTGCACAGCTGAGCATTTGGCACCTAACTTGCTGATATTCCCTACGAGGGAGGTGAGCCATGGTGTCACGTATCGCTTTTGTCTTTGCCCTGATGCTCAGCGGATCCTGCCATGCCGAGGTGCTGCGCATGGTTTGCCAGACGCAAAAGGCAGAAATGCAACTCGTCTTCGATACGGAGACGCGCAGCCTTCAGGCGACGATTGACAACATCAAGTCAAATTACATCGTCGGCCCTATTCAGGCCGATCAGCGCGGGCTTCTGGTGGGCGGGCGCGTGAGCCCCTATGGCCATGACTTTGTTGCGCTGTTTGCTGCAGAAGGCTGGATTCACAATCTCTACGCCAATGGCAGCAAGCTTGAATATCGCTGCCGCCAGACATGAGGTGCGTTAGACAGTGATCTGGGGAAGGGTGGTACCGCCACCCCGGCTTGAACGGGGGACCTCTAGATCCACAATCTAGCGCTCTAACCAACTGAGCTATGGCGGCACGAAGCGGCGCGGAACCTAGAAGCAATAGACGCGAATTGCAAGCGTCGCGGCGCGGCTTGCGGCGTCTTTTCTGTAGCCCCAATGAAAACGCCGCCCGATGGGGGCGGCGCTCTCAATTCAGCGCTGTGGC
>CAZLBA010000012.1:0-43131 GCA_964557555.1 uncultured Beijerinckia sp. | reverse complement strand
AAACCATTCGCTTTCTCGGTGCCATGACACGGCTTGCACGCCAAGGACCATGGCAAACCGCGCCTGCTGTTCTGTCTTTTGTTCAGGAATGGCGCACCCGACACGATTCGAACGTGTGACCTTTGCCTTCGGAGGGCAACGCTCTATCCAGCTGAGCTACGGGTGCGGGGCCGTTTCCGGCGGTCGGCGGAGGCCGATGGGATGGTTCTAGCTGATTGGCCCCGGTCCGGCAATTGGTCTAGCGGATAGCGCCGGAGCGCATCCGGCCTGCCAGTGGTCGCTCTTCCATTGTCCACAGGACGAGTGCGGCAGCCAGGAGGCCGAGGGCGCCTGCCAAAAAGACGTAGGAGAATTGCTCGATAAAGGCGGCATCGGCGGTGAGGCCGAGCGCGCCGGCCATTTCAGGTGCTTGGCCGCTGCCGCCGATCACGATGGTCCCAAAGACGGCCACACCTCCCGCCGCCCCCAAATTGCGCAGGAAGGTGATGAGCGCGGTGCCCGTGCCAAGCTCGTGGCTTGAGACGGCATTTTGTACCGAGACGGTGGTGACGGGAAACACGGCGCCCACACCTATGGCCACGATCGACAGCAAGACCTCGATCATGGTGATGGACAGGCCGGTTGGCCAGATGAAGAGTGGCAGCATGGCCAAGCCGCCAAGCAGGAGCCCGATCAGGGGTACAAATTTGTACCGATCCAGATAGGCCATGGCGCGTCCAGCCGCCAGCGCACCAATGGTGGTGCAAACCATCAGCGGCAAGAGTGCAAGGCCGGATTGCGTCGCGCTCATGCCGAGAATGGTTTCGAAATAGACCGGCACATAGATCGACAAGGCGACAAAGACCGCCATGGTGAGCCCTACGGAGCTCGTGGCAGTCAGCACCACCTTGTTGGAGAGCAGGCTGAGCGGAATGAGCGGCTCTGCTGCCGTTTTCAAACGCCAGATAAAGGCCGCCGTCGCTAGGCCAGACGCAATGAGCAAGGCAAGCACGGGAGCAGATGTCCAAGCATAGCGCGTACCACCCCAGCTCAACATCAGCTGGATCAGAACCGATGCGAGCACGAGCAGGAATGCCCCGGTGAAGTCGAGCGCATGGGGGCGCTCATGACGCGGGGCTTTTTTCAACTTGCCATTCGTCATCAAGAAAGCAGCCACGCAGAGCGGCAGATTGATCCAGAAAATCAGCGACCAATGCCACATCTCCGCGAGAAAGCCGCCCAGCACCGGTCCCAACAGGCTCGATCCCGTCCACATGATGGATGTGTAAATCTGAAACTTCGGTCGCTCGCGTGGTGGCACAATGTCACCAATGATGGTCATGGCGAGCGAGATCAGGCCGCCGCCACCAATCGCTTGCACAGCGCGCGCCAGAGCGAGCAGAATGACCGTTGGAGCCAGCGCGCAGAAAACAGAACCGGCAGCAAAAATCCCAATGGCCCACATCAGCATCACACGCCGGCCATGAATATCACTGAGCTTGCCGTAAAGCGGGGTCACTGCCGTCGAAACCAGAAGATAGGAGGTCACGATCCAGGGCAAATGTTCCACATCGCGCAATTCACGCCCGATGGTCGGCATGGCAGGGCCGATGATGGTCGTATCCAGCGCGCCGGGAAACATGGCGACCATCAGTCCAATCATGATGGCGCGCGTTTCGGCTGGTGTGAGCGGCTGTGAAGGGGTGGAGTGCGAAGCCATGTTTCCTTCATGGGGCAACTATGCGCCTCATGCAAGATTGGCTGTGCTGTTTATCTGGCGTGGCTTTTAATGACGGCCAGAAATTCCGCGCCATAGTGGGCAAGCTTGTGTTCCCCCAAGCCGTGGATTTCCGACAGAGCTTGCAGGGTGGTGGGGCGCCTTTCAGCCATTTCGATCAGGCTGCGATCATTGAAAATGACATAAGCAGGTACGTGCTCGCGGCGTGCGATCTCCAGCCGCTTGGCTTTCAAGGCTGCGAACAGGCTTTGTTGCGCGGTGCTGAGACTGGAGGTCGCATTGGTGACTTGAATACGCTCTGGTCGCGCTCTCGGCTCTTTGGGGTCACGCAATTGAATGTCGGCCTCGCCCGTCAGAACGCGGCGCCCCTGTTCGGTGACATACCAGCGGCCGTCGTCATCAATGTCATGCCCGATCAGATCTGTTGCTTGCAGCTGACGGAAAATGCTGCGCCATTCCTCTGCACTGCGATCCTTGCCAACCCCAAAGGTCTTCAGCTTTTGATGCGTGTGGCGCTTGACGGCCTCAGTCGTCTCGCCGGTGAGAATATTGATGAAGTGGCGTGTGACGAAGCGCCCTGAGGTGCGCAAAATCGCTGACATCGCCATTTGCGCTTCCGTACGCGCATTGAAGTAGCGACCAGCCTCCTTGCAATTATCGCAATGGTGACAGACAGGCGCGTCTTCACCAAAGGCTTTCAGCAAGGTTTGGCGTCGGCAACGCGGCGTCTCGGCAAAAGCAAGCAGCGCATCGAGCTTGGCATGTTCGACTTGTCTGCGGCGGCGCGGAAGATCTGCATCTTCGATCTGCTTGCGGCGCAGTGCGACATCTTCTTCACCCCAAAGGCTCAGCGTATCGGCAGGCAATCCATCGCGCCCCGCGCGTCCAATTTCCTGATAATAGGCTTCGAGACTGCCCGGAAGATCAGCATGACAGACAAAGCGAACATCAGGCTTGTCGATCCCCATGCCAAAAGCAATCGTCGCCACCATGATGACACCATCGGCCTCAATGAATTCTGCCTGATGCGTATTGCGCAAAGACACGTCGAGACCAGCATGATAGGCAATGGCGCGATGTCCGAGGGATGAAAGCTCCTGTGCAAACTTTTCAGTGCGCTTGCGGGAATTGCAATAGATGATGCCGCTTTCCCCGCGATGCGCCTCCACGAAACGGGCAATTTGTTGCGGCGCATTTTTCTTGCGCGCCATGGCGAGAAACAGATTGGGTCGGTCAAAAGAGCGAACAAAAATCTGCGGCGGCTCGGTAAAGAGCTTGCCGATGATTTCTTCGCGCGTTGGCGCATCAGCCGTCGCGGTGACGGCGATTGTTTGAATATTTCCGAGCTCCGCGCGCAAGTCGCGCAGGGCAAGATATTCCGGGCGGAAGTCATGGCCCCACTGCGAAATGCAATGCGCTTCATCAACCGCCAGAAGCGAGGCGCCCCCACGCCGCAAGAGGTCGATCAGGCCCGGCAAGGCAAAGCGCTCCGGTGCGACATAGACGAGGCGCAAGCGCTGCTCGTCAATAGCCCGCTCGACCCGCAGATTTTCCCCCGGCGCATTGCCCGAATTGAGCGCCCCGGCCGCAATGCCAAGGGCACGCAGCTGCTGCACCTGATCCTGCATCAGCGCGATGAGGGGGCTGATCACCACGGTCAGCCCCGTTCGCAAAAGGGCAGGCAGCTGGTAACAAATGGATTTTCCGCTGCCGGTCGGCATGACTGCCAGCACGTCCCGGCCCTCCAGAAGGGCCTTCAGGACCTCCTCCTGCCCCTCCCGGAAAGCGTCATAGCCCCATACCCGCGATAAGGTCGCACGGGCTTCTGCCAGCTGTTGGTGGGGGAGATGGGCGGGCAATGAACAATCCAGCAATTGAGTCACAACGTAGGCAGAGTACGAGGCCCAAGCGGCCACGTCACCTGTAAATCCCACGGCCTGCAGCTCCGGTCGAGTTGTCGGGCGCGTGGGTCTGACCTATATAGCTGCCGTTGAGTTCCGGCTCCGTTAGGGGCGTCAGAATTCGCAAAGTCCATGAGCCCCTGAAAGGAGCTTTTTTCGATGCAGAAGACCGTCCTTCTGGCCCTTGCCGCTCTCGGCATCGCTGCCACCCCCGCCCTCGCACAGGATGCTGCTGCGGGTAAGGCTGTGTTTAACCAGTGCCGCGCCTGTCATCAGGTCGGTCCCGAAGCCAAGAATGGCGTTGGACCTGCCCTCAATGGCATTTTCGGTCGCAAGGCCGGTGAAGTGGCTGGCTATAACTATTCCGATGCCAACAAGAATTCCGGGCTGACCTGGGATGAGGCGAATCTGAAGGAATATCTGAAGAACCCGCGCGCCAAGATGCCCGGCACCAAGATGGTCTTCCCCGGCATCCAGCGTGAGAACCAGCTCGAAAATCTCGTTGCCTATCTGAAGCAGATCAAGCCGGATGGTAGCGGCGCTGAATAAGCGCAGGATTGAGGGCGCGCCATTTCGGCGCGCCTTTTTCTTTTGGAGGGTGCCCCATGACTGCGCAGCTCCATCTCCTCGATGATGCCGTCATCAAATCCCGCCTCGTGGGTGACTTGCGTCATTGGCGTTTCGAACAGGGCCATATTGTGCGGCTCTATCGCACAGCTAACTGGCGGGCGACGATGTTGCTGGTCAATGCGATTGCCCATCTGGCCGAGCAGAGCTGGCACCACCCTGATCTTGAAATCTCCTATGCCCGCATTCTGGTGAAATTGACCACGCATGATCTGGGCGGAGTCAGTGAGCGCGATCTTGAACTCGCGCACCGGATCGAAAGCCTGCTGAACTGGCAGCCAAACATGCACGGCCCGCTTGAGGCGGCGCCCGCCGATCAGGCTTTAATCTCCTCTGATGATTGATGCTTGGCGGAAGCAAGCGTCAGCTGCAAGGCCTGTGACATGGATGCGGTGGCCTTGGCGCCCAGGCTGGTTGCAATCTCTGCCAAGGGTGGATCGAGCGCTTCGCTCCAGCTCAGCAACATCATTTCGCTTTTCGGCAAGCGACGACGGATGCGCCGCATGGCAAAGCGCAAACCTGCATGGCTGATCACACTGCCAACGCAGACAAGACAGGCCATCGCCGTGCCAGAAAGATCAATCGACTGAACACGCATTGCGCTTAATCGCGTCGGTTCAATCACACGCGCAGGCAAGCCATGTGTTGCACATAATTGTGCAAAGACAGAACAGGCCATCTCATCGAGAGCGCCCCGCGCGGGCACAATGAGAATAGGGGCAGGACCACGCCACTCCTCCTTCAATTCATCATGCGAGAGGGGCGAGAGAATGAGTACATTTTCCGCTTCACCGGGAATGCGTTCCTCAATCGCTTCGAGATCTTCAAGCACATCTGAGAACGTCTCCCTGATTTTGTCCTGTTGCTCTTGGTCAAGAACGCCACGTTCGAAATCTGCCTGCGCCAGGAGCAAACCATCACGCACCACACCGTCATACCAGTTGATCAATGCCATTTCGCGTGTCGCCATTTGCGCATCTTCTGCTGCCTCTGCTGCGTGACCCGCGAGCATCCTTTGGTAAAAGCTTTCATGGGCTGAGAGAGGTGGCTGATCGCCCAGCATGACATCCAGAAACGACAAGCGCTCCACATGGCGCCCCATGACAACAAGACAGACGGTGAGTGGCGTTGCGAGCAGCAGGCCGACAGGCCCCCATAGCCATGTCCAGAAAATAGCTGAGACGACGACAGCCAAGGGCGACAGGCCGGTTGAATGTCCATAAACCAGCGGCTCAATCACATGTCCGATTAATGGCTCGGTGATGAGGAACAGGGTTAGTGTCAGGGCAACCATGCTCCATCCGGGATCAACAGCAGCGGCGAGCAGAATGGGAAAGGCTGCAGCAATGATGGCGCCGATATAGGGGACAAAGCGCATCAGCATCGCAAGGATGGCCCAAAGCAGAGGGCTTGGAACGCCGATCAGCGCAAGGCCCACGCCCACCACAACGCCGAAACCGGCATTGAGCAACGTCTGAACCGCCAGATAGCGGCTCAATCTCTGGGCCGCATCATCAATAGCTGCGGTGGTGCGCGACAGATCACGTGCCCCGGCAAGCCTAATCAGGCGATCACGCAGATCCTCACGCTGCAAGAGGATGAAAGCGACAAAGATGATCACAATGCCTGCTGTTGCTAGATATTCAAATGCCGTGGCGCCAAACCGCAAAAGAACATCCAGCGGGCTTGGACCGGGTTGATGAATTTCAACTGGCACGGGCTGTGGCGCTGCCGGCTTTGGTTCGCGACCAGTCTTTTTTTCTGGATCTTCAGATCCGCGTGCCTGTTTTTCGATGCTTCGAAAGGTTTGTGATATGCGTTCGAAAATCTGCGAATGACTGAGGCCCGAACGCAGATTTTCGACCTTGCTGCTGATGACGGTTTGATAATTGGGTAGATCGACTGCAAGCTGCGTTGCCTGCCGAACCAGTAACAGGCTGACAAGGGCAACTATAGCGCAGGCAAAGGTCACAACAAGAATGACACTCAAGGCCCGTGGGACGCGTAGCGAGCGCATCCAGCGAACAGGTGCGGCCAGTACGAAACTCAAGAGAACAGAAATCGCCATGGGAATGAAAAATTGACGACCTAATGACAAGGCCGCGACGGCCAAAGCAGCCGCAATCACCAGAGTGAGCGTTTCGAGCATCCGCGCTTCATGAGATGAGGCGGCCCGGATCGTGGCTGCAGAAGAGGCGGGGCGCGCAGTCCTGATTTCGGCCATTTGCCTTTGGTCTCACATTCCCATGAGAACAAAAGCTGCAAGCGGCTTGTTCCGCGCACGCAGCCAGCGCCACTCCGAGTTGTAATTCCAGCGATCCTGTTCTGCGCTTTACATACCTTCATGCGCTCGCAGTGACATTTCCCCAGAGCGCAGGGAACAACGAAGTCACTCAAGGCTTAGGATAAGGCTTGCTACTGCTGGTTGAAAAACCTCTCGTGCTTTGAGCTCGATGGATCGTGCATCCACAAGCAAGTGGGGGTTGAAGAGGCAGTCTAGCGGGTGAAAACCGCGCGGAAACGGAAAAAACCACGCGGCTACGCAGATAGGCTGCGGCAACGGAACCGCAATTGAGGCGCGTGGTTATGCAATCAGGGGTTTATATAGGAGCTTGGTATGCAGCAGGCAGGGAAAGCCTCGACATCCACGCGCGGATTCGCATCAATGGATCGAGAGAAGCAGCGCGAAATTGCCCGTAAAGGGGGACGTAGTGTCCCGAATGAAAAACGCAGTTTCTCGCAAAACCACCAGCTCGCGTCGGAAGCGGGCCGCAAGGGCGGTCACTCCTCCCACGGCCGCAGGCGCGCTGCATCGGAAGGCAATCGCTAGGGGCGCAGTTGCCTTTCATAGGGACTGAGACGGGGTTGCGATTGCGACCCCGTCTTCCTGTGGAAGTCACTCTTGCGCGCTCTTCGTATCGCCTGAAACCTTTTTGCGCGCGCCACCATGTGAAGCATGGCCGCCTTTGCGTCCAGCCATGGAAGCCAGTTCGTGATTTTGTGAAAAGCTGCGTTTCGATGGGCTGACCGATTGACCACCCTTGCGTCCTGCTGCTGCAGCAAGAGCCGGGTTCTGCGAGAAGCTACGCTTCTCATTGGGCACGCTTTCACCCCCTTTGCGCGCGATGGCGCGTTGCTTCTCCGGATCCATGGATGCAAAGCCGCGGGTGGACGTGGGCATGTTGGTTCTCCTCTTCGGCTGCGGTTCAGCCACGACAGAAACGCAGCCGTGGGCCAATGGTTCCGCCTGTTGAGCGTGGCAGTGCGTGAAAGTGGGCGAGGGAACCCCGCTCCATAACTCAACGTTGCTTCTGCAACCGCAGCAGTGCTGCCCTGAGTGAAGGGAGTGTCAGAATGAAACGAATGATCTTGATTGCTGGCGTGGCTTTGAGCCTTGCAGGTTGCGGACCAACTCGACAAGAAAGCGCGTTGACTGGCGCTGCGGTGGGTGGTGCTGCTGGTGCGGTCATTGGTGGCGTTGCCACAGGCCATGCAGGCGGTGCATTGGCGGGTGCTGCGGTCGGCGCTGCAACGGGCGCTGTCGTGGGGGCCTCTGCAGCACCTCGCTGCTGGCACGATCCTTATTATGGTCGCGTGTGCGAGCGCTGAGGAAATCAAAGAAAAGCCCCCGAAAAGGGGGCTTTTTTATTCCATCTAGCGAGCGAAAAATTCCAGCAGGCCCCAGGCGATCAGCGCAAGAAACAGGCTGCTTGCAAGGACAATCCACACACCATGCCCCCTGACACCCTGACGTGCAGCATCGCGGTTAACAATCGGAGCCTGTGCGGGATGGTCCGGCCTTTCTTGCATGATGCACCTCTTACTTGGCGGCTTGTTGATGCTGCGCTTGCTTGTTCAAGGATTGCTCTGCAATCTTGGTGAGCAGTTGATCGGTCCGCTTTTCTTCTTCAAGATTCTGCTGAAGCAACATCTGGGCATCTTTCATGCCCATCTGCTTGGCCCATGCGACGAGCGTTCCATAGCGTGAGATCTCGTAATGTTCGATGGTTTGCGCTGCTGCGAGCATTCCCGCATCGCGTACGAGATCATCTTCTACTTCCTCCATCACATCTTTAGCCTCGGCAATGATGCCATCCATCGCCTCGCAGCGCACACCGCGTGCGGCGCTGTCGCACAATTCGAACACTTGCTCCAGCCGCTCGATTTGGCTTTCCGTCTCCTCCTTGTGTTTCTCCAAAGCCTGCTTGAACTCCTGCGTCGTCGCCTGCTTCATCATCTTGGGCATGGATCGCAGGATCTGCTTTTCTGCATAGTAGATATCCTTCAGCGTATGCAGAAAAAGGTCATTCATGGATTTCACGGCCATAGGGCGCTCCTTTGGTGAGACGCTAGAAAACAAAGGCCGTAACGGGTAAGTTCCTGAATTGAGCGCCTAACGGATGGGAAGCTTTTGTCGCAGTTTCCACAACTCCATCCAAGGGTCAGCTTTCAGATGTTCGAGACGTGTCGCGATATTGAGCAGGGTAAATTGCGCCGCTGAGACCGTGGCAGTGAGTTCACTCCAGTCCAACGGGACCGAGATGCCGGCATCCGGACGCGCACGTGTTGAATAGGCTGCAACGGCTGTTGCGCCACGTGTATTGCGTAGATAGTCGACGAAGATCCGTCCGCTGCGTTCACGCTTCGCCATGGTGGCGGTAAAGCGCTGCGGTGTGTCTTTGGCCATCTCAAGCGCGAGCTTGTGGCTGAAGGTCTTCACTTCGTCCCAGCCGCTGCTGCCTGTCAGCGGGGCAACCACATGCAAGCCCTTGCCCCCGGTGGTCTTTACAAAGCTTTCAAGCCCGCTCTCTTTGAGACGTGCATAGACTTCGCATGCGGCGTCGATCATCATCGGCCATTGAACATTCTCGCCGGGATCAAGATCAAAAATCATGCGGTCGGGCTGTTCAATCCTGTCCGCATTTGAGCCCCAGGGATGAATTTCCAGCACACTTGCTTGCACGAGCGCCATGAGGCCATCAAGATCCTGGATTGCAATTAGCGGCTCTTCGTCATGCGGGTCGCGAATACGCAAGATTTTTTGCCCCATGCCTTTCCATTCATGTTTCTGGAAAAAGCAGGAATGGCCCGCGCCAAGGGGACAGCGCACAAGAGCAAGTGGACGATTGACGATATGGGGCTCTATCCAGCGCCACGCCTGTGCATAATAATCCGCAAGCCCCTCCTTTGTGATACCTGCATCCTGCCATAGCAGCCGGTCTGGATGGGTGAGATGTTTGCGCAAATCTTCTGCGCCCACCTGACCTGTCAAGACAGTGATGTTTTCGCGTTTCACTTCACGCGCATCCTTGTCTTCGCGAAGGCCCTTGAAAGAGGCTTGGCGTAACACACGTCCACCCGTCCAGCCGCGAAAGGAGACTTCAGCAACAAGTTCGGGCTCGACAAATACAACATGACGAGAGGCTTCACGCGGCAGTGGGTCAGAAAAGGGCGAAGCCATCACGCGCGACGCGTTGAGTTGCTTGTAAAGATCTTGCGCAAGTTGATGTGAGAAGCCAGACCCTACCCGACCTGCATGAACAAGCCGGTCTCCCTCATAAAGACCCAGCACGAGTGAACCGATGCTTTTTGAGCTCGCTGAAGAGGCAACAAAGCCAGCCACAACAAATTCCTGTCGATTGACGCATTTGGATTTCAGCCAATCTCCATTGCGACCATGTGCAACTGGCTTGTCCTTCTTCTTTGAGACAATGCCTTCCGCTCCAGCCCGGCAAACATGTTCAAGCATGGCATCGCCAGATGTTTCGAAATGGACGCTGTAGCGAAGGTCAGGCGAATGATTGCGCGCTTTTAATATGGCTTCTAGGAGGTGTTTGCGTTCAATCAGGGGAAGTCTTGTTGTATCCTTGCCTTCTATGGCGAAGAGGTCGAAAATGTAAAAAACCAGATGCGACTGATCTGCCCTTTTGATCGCCATTTGGAGGGCAGCAAAATCTGCAATACCCTTTTCATCTTCCACCACGATCTCGCCATCCACATGCAGCCCATCAAGTCCTAGCGATTCAAGATCATCTGCAATACGACGAAAGCGCAGCGTCCAATCAAGCCCTTTGCGGGTCCAAAGGCTGGCCCTTCCGTTTTTCACGATGCCCTGTATCCGGTAGCCGTCGAATTTCAGCTCGTGAATAAAGCTCCGATCTGTCGGTGGCTTGTCACATAACAGCGCAAGCTGTGGAGGATGCCACGCAAGCTGTGCGGCTTTCTTGAGATTGCTGGGCGCCTCGATGCTTTGCTTTTCTTGTCTTCGACGGCTGGTACCCGTTTTTTTGATTGGCTCTTTGGTCGTAGCGCGCAGCCGCGAGCGCGGGCCCTTCGCTTCCCCCGCCTCTTGCGCTGCTTTTCCACTCGTCCATTGGCGCAATCTTGGACTTGAGGCGATTTCATCTATCCGGCGCTCACTCAAGACCGAGCGATCCTTCTCCTCCAAAATATCTGGATCACCAAGGTGGCGCGCCGCCTCGTCTTCAGACTTGATGAGCAGCCAATTGTCCTTTGTTTCGCCGCGTCGTGTACGCATGCGGACAAGATGCCAGCGCCCACCAAGTTTCTTGCCCTTCAATGTGAAATCGAGATGACCTTTTGCAAGACCTTTATGTGGATCGCCGTCTGGCTCCCAGCTGCCTTCATCCCACACCATCACCGTGCCAGCACCATATTGGCCTTCGGGAATGGTTCCTTCAAAGTCACCATAGTCGAGCGGATGATCTTCGACATGGACTGCGAGCCGTTTGTCACCGGGAACGAGGCTTGGGCCTTTCGTCACAGCCCAGCTTTTCAACACGCCATCGAGTTCAAGCCGGAAGTCGTAATGCAGGCGTCTGGCTGCATGTTTCTGCACGACAAATCTATGCCCCTTGCGTCGGCTGACACGCGGCGTGGGTTCCGGCGTGACTGAAAAGTCCCGTTTGCGTTGATATTTGTCGAGCGCTTTTCCACGCGCCATGACTTACCCTGCCTTGCGTCTTGCCCCAGCAGCAGGACGCTTGCCTGTTGGCTTGCGTGCAGCCATGCTTTTGCTCGCGCGCGTGCGGCGTTCATGTTTGGGCGAATCCTCTTGCGGGGGCTTAGTGGCCTCTAGGCTGCGGCGCAGCGCCTCCATGAGATTGACGACATTGCTGCGCGGATGTTCGACTGGCGCAGGCGCAGGCTGCCCAGCCTGTTTGGCTTTGATCAATTCAACCAGCGCATCCTGATACCGGTCTTCAAATCGTGACGGATCAAAGTGACCCTTCTTCATGTCGATAATATGGGATGCAAGCTCAATCATTTCCTTGGGCAAATCGACAGTCGGAATCTCATCGAAATAGGCGCCTGAATTTCGCACCTCATAAGCATAGCGCAAGGTCGTCCCCATGATGCCCTTGTCGCGCGGTTGCAGCATGAGAATCCGCTCGCGCCCATAAAGCACCACACGCGCCAAGCCCGCCATGTCGCGCTTGTGCATCGCTTCTCGAATAACGCTGAAGGGCTCTTCCGCCACCTTGTCGTCCGGCGCAAGATAATAACGACTTTCGAGATAGACAGGATCAATCTCGCTCAAGGGCACGAATTGTTCGATGTCGATTGTGTGCGTACTTTCGATCTGTACACCTTTGATCTCCTCCGGCTCCAGAGGGATATAATGACCCTTGCCGATCTCATAGCCGCGGATCCGATCCTCCGTTTCAACGAGATCACCTGTGACAGAATCGACATATTGCTGTTTGAGGCGATTGCCAGTCGCGCGATTGATCAAATGGAAGGAGATCCGTTCACTCGTGCTGGCAGCTGAAAAAAGTGCAACCGGGCAGGAGACGAGCGAAAGTTTGAGATAGCCCTTCCATTGCGCGCGCGGTGCCATAACGCTCTCCGAAAAAGGAAGCCGCCACGCAGGTGACGGCTTCGCAGTATCTACATCCAATAGGGTGGCACGTTGTAATAGTCGTGGATGGCTCGGCCGCCTTTATCATGTGAGTAGTCGAAATTTGTGCCGGCGGAATATTTCGGCGCTCCTGTCAACTGCTCTTCTGTGATGTCCAGCTCATAGGCATCCAGCGAAGTGTTGTATGTCAGCCTGTTCCATGGCACCGGATAGTAGTCCTCGCCAATGCCAAGGAAGCCACCAAAGCTCATGACGGCATAGGCTACCTTGCCGCTGCGTTTTTCGATCATCACGCGCTCGATCTCACCGATTTTATCGCCATTGGGACGACGCACAGCTGTGCCTTCGACCTTGTCGCTTGAGATGAGATCATGCGTCTCGCGCGTATGGGTAGCAGCTGAACTCATGGGAATATCACTCATCATAGCCTCCGTAGGTTCAGCCTGAACAACGTAAGCTCGTGAGCGCGGTTCCGAAGGTGCGCATTGCATGACGAGGCAAGGGAACCTCTCTTTTACAAGGCACGTTCACCTTCCGCAGATCGGATATTGATCCCCTCCCACTCGTCCGGTTTGCACTTCAACCCGCGATGGCTCCCCCGGCCATCGTGGGTTTTCTTTATGGGAACTCCTGATCACTTTCCACGTTGTTCGGGCAGGCAAGCTCGACGGTGGCCCATGACCCTTGGCACAATTCTCATCATTGTTTTGCTGTTGCTATTGCTGGGCGCGATTCCGTCATGGCCGCATAGCCGTGAATGGGGCTATGGGCCATCGGGCCTACTCGGCATTATCCTCGTGATCGTGGTGATCTTGCTGCTGATGGGGCGGTTATAGAAACGCCCCCACTCAAGCTTTGGCCGCTTCCTGACCACGACGATGAGAGCGTCGATCGAAAAACAGTGCCTGCGATATCACCGCCTTCAAACTGTCCACGCCAAAGGGCTTTGTGATGAGAAAGGCTGGCTCAGGCGGGCGACCTGTGAGGAAGCGCTCTGGATAGGCGGTGATGAATATCACTGGCACCTCGAATTGGCCAAGGATTTGATTGACAGCCTCCAGGCCAGAGCTGCCATCAGCAAGCTGAATGTCGGCCAAGATCAAGCCAGGACGTTCCGTCTCCACAGCGCGCACTGCTTCTTTATGTGTGCGGGCTATGTTGACCACACGATGGCCAAGATCTTCGACGAGTGTTTGAATATCGAGGGCGATGAAAGGCTCATCTTCGATGATGAGCACATCGGTTCGGATCTGATTGGCAATCTCTTTGCCAGCTTGGTCGATGAGGTCTGTGGCGTCTTGCGTGCGCACGCCCAAAATACTGGCGACTTCGCCAGTGTCGAACCCTTCCAGCGATGCGAGAAGGAACGCCACACGCGGGCGCAGAGAAATAGCGTCAAGGTTACGCCGCGCGCCCCGCTCATCGGGCGATGTAATGTTGGGGTCCACATGTTCGTTGACGGGCATGGAGCCCCATACGGCGAGGAATGTCCGATACAGCGAAGTCCGCGTTTCGCCGCCGCTGCGGAAGGCCTCAGGATCAGCAACGATCGCCTCCAGTGTCGCAAGAACATAGGCGTCCCCACCGCTTTGGCTGCCAGTGAGCGCGCGCGCGAAACGGCGCAGATAAGGAATATGCGCGGAAATTTCCTGCGATACGGACATACTGTTTTGATCCCCGGAACGAATGAACACGGTCGAGCTTGCAACGAAAACCAGCGAGCTGCCGGAAAGTTCCCTGCTTGCTGGAACTCTTGGTCTGCGGCTGCGTTGAACAGTCCGGGAGTGCGGCAAGCAGACAATCAAACTGCGACTTTTTTCACAAGACGGCAAGAGCCGCTTTGGTGGAGGGGCAATGATGGATGAACCTTTGAAGAAGACGCCCGTTGGCAGGCTGCGGCTTGGCATTATCCGACGCGAGGCTGAAGTGGCTTTTCTGAAATCCTTGCCAGAGCCGCGCATCCGTCCGGAGGGGCATGTGGCGGAGATTATTCCCTTGGTTCCACGCAAAACACGCCCGCAAGCAAAGCTGCATAAAGACCAGCCAAAGCTTCCACTCGATGATCACATCGGCCAGCAGTTGAAGGCCGTTTACGATGATGTGCTCAGCCAACCCATCCCGGATCGTTTTGTCGAGCTGCTCAATCAGCTCAGCGAACCTGTCTCGAAGGAAGAGGATGCGCAATGACCGTCAGCCCTCAGCTCAAGAGCGACCTTATTTCAGCCATTCCCAATTTGCGCGCTTTCGCGGTCTCCCTTTGTGGCAATCCTGATCGCGCGGATGATCTTGTGCAAGAAACACTGGTAAAAGCCTGGAGCAATTTGTCCAGCTTTGCCGAAGGTACCAATCTCGCAGCATGGCTCTTCACCATTCTGCGTAACATTTACTATTCAGAATATCGCAAGCGCAGACGTGAAGTCGCGGATTCCGACGGCGCTATTGCAGCACGCCTTGCAACAGCACCTGCTCAGTCGGGCCATATGGATTTTCTGGACTTCCGCGAAGCTCTTCAGAAATTGCCACCAGACCAGCGCGAAGCCCTTATCCTGATTGGAGCGTCTGGGCTTTCTTATGAGGAAGCAGCGGGCGTTTGCAATTGTGCAGTTGGTACGATGAAGAGCCGGGTCAATCGGGCACGCAATCGCCTTGTGGAGTTGCTCGCCATCGTGTCCAGTTCCGATTATGCAGCAGACACTGACTGGCAGTCAGGCATCGACTCGCTCATCATGGGTCAGCGTTTTTCTCGTACCGGCAGTGATTGATGGCCGGAATACGGGTTGAAACAGATAGCCTGGGTCCCATTGAAGTTGCAGCAGACCGCTACTGGGGCGCCCAGACAGAGCGCGCGCGCCGCAATTTTCGCATTGGTTGCGAGCCGATGCCGCTGGCCATCATTGAAGCGCTCGCGCTCATCAAACGCGTGGCCGCAGAGGTCAATTTACAACTGGGGTTGATTGATCTTGAACGTGCTCAGGCCATCATGCAAGCCGCGCAGGAGGTTGTAGATGGGCGCTTTGCAACGCATTTTCCCTTGCTTGTCTGGCAAACCGGTTCAGGTACGCAGAGTAATATGAATGTGAATGAAGTGATAGCGAATAGGGCCAATGAAATTCTAGGCCAGCCTCTTGGTACGAAAGATCCCGTTCACCCCAATGATCACGTCAATTTGGGGCAGTCATCGAACGACTGTTTTCCAACCGCAATGCATATCGCTTGTGTGCAGCAGACGGTTCAGCATTTGCTGCCAGCTCTTGATCGGCTTGCCTATGCTCTCGAACTCAAGGCGCAGCATTTCGCAAATGTCGTCAAAATTGGTCGTACCCATTTGCAAGATGCAACACCAATCACATTCGGCCAGGAATTGTCCGGCTATGCCTCGCAATTGCGTCATGGAATGCGACGCATCACACATGCTCTGCAGGATCTGATGATGCTCGCGCAGGGAGGCACCGCGGTCGGCACCGGAGTGAATACTCATCCTGACTTTGCCCTTGGTTTTGCGCATCGAATGGCACAAGTGACGGGCCATCCATTCACCTCTGCGCCGAACAAGTTCGAAGCACTTGCATCGCATGACGCCCTAGTCTTCTTTCATGGAGCGTTGAATGCCTGTGCAGCAGCTTTGTTCAAGATCGCAAGTGATATTCGTCTGCTGGCAAGCGGCCCGCGTGCAGGGCTCAATGAATTGAGGCTCCCGGAGAACGAGCCAGGCTCATCCATCATGCCGGGCAAGGTCAATCCAACCCAGGCCGAAGCGCTGACAATGGTCTGCGCACGAATATTTGGAAACGATGCGACAGTATCTTTTGCAGCAGCGCAAGGTCATCTGGAGTTGAATGTCTTCAAGCCAGTGATCGCCTGCACCATCCTGCAATCCATTCGGCTGATGGCAGATGCAACGGCAAGTTTCCACACCAATTGCATTGAAGGGCTTGAAGTGAATGAAGAGGCCATGCAGGCAGGTCTGGAGCGTTCGCTCATGCTGGTTACTTCGCTCGTACCCGTGATTGGTTATGATCGCGCTGCACGTCTGGCTCACGCGGCGCATCTGAACGGGACGAGCTTGCGTGAGGAAGCCTTGCGAGACGGCATCAGCGCGCAAGATTACGACCGTCTTGTTGATCCCCTCACCATGACGAGACCCGGCCGTCAGGGTTGAACCTTCAGACATTGTTTGGTGAAGCCGTCAATCGCCAGCTGATCGGCAGGCGACAGATCATTGCGCTGCAGACGTTCCCACATGGGCGGTTGTTTGCGGATCGATTCGCCAATGCAGGAACATACGACGCGGCATTGTATCTGATTGCCGCCGCTGACCGTGCATTGCTGCGTGCAGCTTTCCAGAAACGGATCTTGTGGCTGAAGCTTGGCGTGGGGCGCGCCCAAAACTTGCGCTGCCATAAAAACCAGCACGATGAAGATGGGTTGATGCGTTAGATAAACAAGCAGCGAATGACGGCCGCCCAAGACCAGCAAGCGTGTCAATGCAGTCCTGTCCTGCCAGCTGGCAAGCCCTAGCGGCAACCCGTGGGCAAGCCAGTGCCGCATGACCCCTAAGCCGATCAGTGCAAAGCCTGTCCAGGGTGCAAAGGGCCGCCAGTCAAGACTGGGTGGATCGCGCGTTCCGAGTCCAAGCCACCACCATGCCGCTGCATCAAAGATCGGGGAGGCGACAAAAAACGGTAGCGTGAGCAGGAGCGCAGCCAAGGCAAAGACGAGCCACAGCGGTGCCCGACGCAAGGCGAGACAGACGAGGCTTGCGACAGCGATGCAATGCAAGATGCCATAGAAGATGACTGCGTCGGGAAATTGCCATGCAGTGAGGGCGGTGATTGCGCCAGCTGCCAGCACGATCATTGCGAAGCGCCGTGTGAAGCGCGTCAGGTTAAACCCGTTCTGCCATGACAAAGCGAGGGATGCGCCTGAAAGGGCAATGAAGCTTGCGGCAACCACATGGCCCAAACCCATCATCACAGGTGTGAAGGGCAGATCAGGCGATACAAGCCGAAAATAACCCAGATCCCATGTCAGATGATAGGCAAACATGCCGATCAGTGCGAGGCCGCGCAGCGCATCAATAGCGTGAAGGCGCTGCGGGCTTGCACTCATGGTCGGGTTGCTCACTTCGGCGTTTTCTCCGAGAAGTGACTGAAGATCATGTCAGGTGCGGAGAGATTATGAATGGAGGGCACTGTGCGTCCGGCCCATAACTCCGTCACGGCAGCAGACTTGAAGGGCATGATATTCGCTTCACCCCAACCTTCTCCGCCTTTGCTACGCCAGGCGAGTTTTGCAACATCAGAGTTGAATTCCGTCGCATACATTGAGCGCATCGCCATGAAGGGCAGGCCATTTGGCATGGGGCCTGATGTGGCAGCATCAAGAACAATTCGCTCCTGATCAATCGACTGCAGCTTCAACGTCGCAGAACCGCCACGCGCAAATTGCATCGTGAAGGTTTTGCTTTCAGGATCGAAGGCCACTTCCTTGAGTGCAACGATCGGGCGTTCTTGAATCTCAACGGGCCCAACAAGGAAAGAAGAGCCATAGGCTGTCCAGCGCATTTCGCCGAAAGGCAGCGGGCGTGCACGCCAATAGCCATCCGGCGGATAGAAGACGAGCACTTCTTCTGCGCGTTCACGATACCGCATCCATAGCTGCACGAGATGCAAGCCCTGTTCTACGCGGTTGCCAACGCGCACCGGCACGTTGGCGGGGCGCCAGAAACTTGGGAATGTATAGCCCACCAGCCAGAACTCTGGCGTTTCCCAAAAGGTCACACGACGCGAATTGTCGGATTTGAAACTGGGATCGCGCGTCATGTCACAGGAGGTGAAGTCGGGGGCGAAGCGATCCACAACAATGGTGTTGATATAAGCGGGATGCACCGCCTGAATGCGAAACTGACGTACACGCGGCGAGATGAAATCAAGATGCACATTGTCCTTTTCGGCACAAAGGACGGGCGTGCTTTTGTTCACCACTTCAACCGGCAGCTCATTGGGGTCAATGCCCTGATTGGGCACGAAGGGCTGTTCGATATTGGTCAGGGTCGATGCCTGCGGAGGCTTTGACTGAGCATTGGCCGCACAAGTTGCGGAGAGCATCAGCAGACTGGCAATCAGGCTTTGCTTCATGGGGGCAGAACTCATGTTGGCGTGGAAAGCTCGGTCTTCAGCGCCTTGAGAATTTGCGGCTCGTCGATCTCCTCTGGCAGCGCGCAAAGCTGCGTGGCTGCCAGTGCGGCCCCCAGCTGAGGTGAGGCGCTCACCATCGCAAAAGGCACAGCGAGGATATAGCCCAGAGTGAGCGGCAATGACCAGAGGATGAGGCCCGGCGCCAGCCATGCCGCAGCCCCCAGAACGAACACGCCGAAGAGCGTCTGGGGCCACAAGCCCGCAAAGGCCGTGGAAAGTGACAGGGCATGAGCATCACGCGCCTGCCCGCTCCAGGTGACAGAGCGGCCAAAGGCGAGTCCGATCATGAAAAGGCTGGTGCGTAAGGTGGTCGAGGCGCCGAGCAAGAAGGAAAAGGCGAGTTCGACAAGACAGCCAAGACTGAAGCGCCAGGCCCCGCCATATCGTTTCAACTCCCCCTTCGTGAGCGCAATATCAAGAAAGCCGGCGAGTTTGGGTGCAAGATACATGAAGAGGAATGTTGCATAGAGCAGCAGCGCGCTTGTGACTGGGAAGAGCGCAACATCTTCACCATCAAGCGGCTTGAGAGCGCTGAGCAGAATGATCAGCGTCCATGCGGGCACGCCCATGAACATCATGATGGCCCAGACAAGCTGAAAGCGGCTCATTGGCATGATGCCTTTCAGGCCGAGCAGTTTGACATATTGCAGATTGCCCTGACACCAGCGCAAATCGCGGCGCGTGAATTCGAGCAAGGTGGGTGGATTGTCTTCATAGCTGCCGCATTCAACGGGCAGCACACGCACTTCATAGCCTGCGCGACGCATGAAGACGGCTTCTACCTGATCATGGCTGAGAATTTGTCCGCCCAGAGGTGGCTTTCCCGGCAGCTCTGGCAGATCACATTGTGTCAGGAAAGGCGCGATACGCACCAGCGCATTATGGCCCCAAAATGGTCCGCAATCTCCAGCCCACCACGCACTTCCCATCGTATAGGGTCGCATCCCATGGCGCATTCCAAACTGAAAAATACGCGCAAAGGCTGAGTTTGATGGAGCGCCGACCACAAGGCTCTGCAAGATCCCAAGCTTGGGATAGGCCTGTGCGATGCGCACCATCCGCAAGATCATTTCGCCTGACATGAGGCTGTCAGCGTCGAGCGGCAGCATGAATTCATATTCGCTACCCCAGCGCAGGCAGAAGTCGCGGACATTGCCTGCCTTGTAGCCTTCATTGCTGGTGCGACGGCGATAGATGATGCGCGCTGCATCTGACTGCTGGGCCGCCCGCCAGCCTGCCGCCATTGTTTCTTCTACGCGTGCGACATCTGCATCATTCGTGTCGCTGAGAATGAAATAGGCGAAGTGTTGTCCATAGCCCGTTGCATCGAGACTGGCTTTCACCGTGCGCAAACGTGCAAAGGCGCGCGCAGGATCTTCATTGCGCAAGGTCATTAAAATGGCGGTTTGGTGGTGAATGGCGACAGGCTCATCGCCCGCTGCTGCAAAGGGTGCAACGCTCTCGATCGCATCAGCACGCTGCAAGAGCCACAAACCCACAAGCGCATTCCACACGCCCAGAACGCTCCATGGCGCGGCGATGGCAAAGGCAATGAAGATCAAAACATCAATCACGCTCCAGCCCTGCGCGCCCAGAATGCTGGCAAGCCAGATCAGCAGCGCGACATAGATGCCGCCATTGACGAGAGCAGCTATGAAGCGACGTTTGGCGAGCAGATCGGTTGATTGCAGGCCAGCCGGTGTCATGGCCGTGGCCTCTTGGGCGGGGGCAGTCTCAGCGCTCATTGGGCCTTGCGTCTCTCTGGTAATCATGCGGCATATGTCGTAGCGATGCGGACCATAGTGGCAGAGCCGGACATGGTCGAGATGAAAAGCCCGACGTCGAACAGCACCCAGAATGCCCGCGCCCTTTGGTACGTGGAACCCGGCCGGGTGGAGCTGCGACCGGCAGAGATTTTCCGGGGCACCGGCGAGATACTCTTGCGCATGGTCTGGTCAGGCATCAGTCGCGGCACAGAACGCCTCATCTTTCACGGCCAAGTGCCCCCGTCAGAATTTCAGCGCATGAAAGCGCCGCTTCAGGAGGGCAGCTTTCCTTTCCCCGTGAAATACGGCTATTGCGCGGTCGGCCGCATTGAAGAGGCCGATGATCCGGCCATGACGGGCAAGCTCGCATTTTGCCTCGCCCCGCATCAGACGCATCTGGCGGTTCCCGCTGGCATGGTGAGCCTGCTGCCGGATGGCCTGTCCCCGCGCCGCGCCGCTCTGGCGGCGAATATGGAGACGGCACTCAATGCCCTTTGGGATTCGGGGGCGGGGCCGGGTGATCGCATCTATGTGATCGGCGCCGGTCTCGTCGGGTTACTCGTCGCTCATCTTTGCGCTGCGCTGCCCGGCGCGGAGGTCACTGTGATTGATCCGCAGGCGGGGCGTGCGCAACAGGCGCGTGCGCTGGGGTTGAGGCTCCTTGCACCCGATGCAGTCGGTGCCCCGCAAGATGGTGATGTCGTCTTTCATGCCAGTGCTACATCTGCCGGGCTTTCAACCGCACTCGATTGTGCGGGGCTGGAGGGCAAGGTGGTTGAGCTGAGCTGGTATGGATCAGCCAATGTCTCAGCCCCTCTGGGGGCTGCTTTTCACAGTCAACGCCTGCAACTCGTTTCCTCGCAAGTGGGGCAGGTGTCACCATCGCGCCGTTCCCGTTGGTCCTATGCGCGCAGATTGGCAAAGGCGCTGCAGCTGTTGCGCGATGATCGGCTGGATGTGCTCATCACGGATGAGGTGGCTTTTGACGATCTTCCCCAAAAGCTGCCGCAATTCCTTGATGGAAAGGCGCCGGGCCTTGCTGGCGTCGTGCGCTATGATCCGTGAGACCGTGCAGGCGTAGAAGTCATTCAGGCGCAGGAGTTTTGGCCCATGTTCGCAGTAGAAGTTCGTGACCACATCATGATCGCCCATAGTTTCAAGGGCGAGCTGTTCGGTCCAGCCCAAAATCTCCATGGCGCAACCTTTGTGGTGGATGTCGCTTTCTTCCGCGAGTCAATCACCGATGATGGGGTGGTCGTTGATATTGGTCGCGCCCATGATGCCCTGAAGGCTGTGCTTGGTCCGCTGAATTATCAAAATCTTGATGCGCTGCCTCAGTTCAAGGGCAAGCAGACCACGACGGAATTTCTGTCGAAATATATTTTCGATGCGATGGCTGATGCAGCGCGCAGCGGTCGGCTGGGTCCTGGCGGCGAGGGCATCGTGAAGATCCGTGTCAGTCTGCATGAATCTCATGTCGCTCGCGCCTGGTTCGAAGGGCCGGTCCAGGCGTGATCAAGGCCGTCTTCGCCATTCCCGGTGATGTGATGACGCTGACGGGCGGCTATGGCTACGCCCGTGCCGTTCTCTCACTTCTGCCGATTCATGGCGTTGATATCCGCCACTTGCCCTTGCCCGATGGCTTTCCTTTTCCTGATGCGCAGCAGATGCAAGAGGCAATCGCAAAACTGCGTCAGGTTCCCTCTGATTATGTGCTCCTGGTGGACGGGCTTGCTTTGGGTGCACTGCAGCCCGACGAGGTGGCAAGCCTGAAGGCACCGCTGGTTGGGCTTGTGCATCATCCTCTTGGTTTTGAATCAGGCATGGAGCCTGAGCACGCACATCGCCTGCTTGCCAATGAGAGTGCGGTGCTTGCTCATGCGCATCACGTTCTGGCCTCAAGTGAGACAACGCGCGTAGCCTTGCATAGAGATCTGGATGTGCCGCTGGAAAAGATCACCGTCGCTGAGCCCGGTACAGATCCCGCACAACGTGCGACCGGTTCTGGGCGTGACGATGTGGAGTTATTGAGCGTCGGTTCCATCACGCCGCGCAAAGGCCACGCGATTCTGGTCGAAGCGCTGGCCGGACTGACGGCAGTGAATTGGCACCTCACCATTGTGGGCAGTGACAGGCGCGATGCAGAGTGCGCGCGTGCTCTGCAAGAGCTGATGATCTCGCATGATCTTGCCATGCGGATCACGCTGGCGGGTGAATGTGACGCTGAGGCGCTGGACCGCATCTATGCAGGCAGCGACCTTTTTGTTCTGCCATCGCTCTATGAAGGTTATGGCATGGTGCTTGCCGAGGCTATGGCGCGGGGTCTGCCTATTATTACAACGACGGGCGGCGCAGCAGCCGCGACGGTACCTGATCGTGCAGCGCTTAAAGTGGCAGCAGGCGAGGTTGCGCCCCTGCGAGATGCCTTGCAGCGGGCGATTGAAGATGGCGCCTTGCGCGCGTCTCTCGCTGAGGCGTCATGGCAAGCGGGACAAGCCTTGCCGCGCTGGCAGGACACCGCGCGCATCATCGCAACGGTTTTGCAGGGGGTGCGCAGATGAGTGGCTTTTCGGCACATTGGCTATCTCTGCGCGAAGGTGTCGATCATCGCTCGCGCAACAGGGATTTGCAGGCGCAGGTCTGTACCTGGCTAAGCCAGATCCATGCACCGCGCCTGACGGATCTTGGTTGCGGCTCTGGTTCCAATCTGCGGGCGCTGGCACCGCTTTTGCCGAGTGGGCAAATGTGGCGTCTGGTCGATGCTGATCCTGTTTTGCTGGAGGCGGCGCAGCGTTTACTGGGTGATTGGGCGGATGAAGCCCGTCGCGATGGCGACAGCCTGCATCTCGTCAAGTCGGGCAAGATCATCCAAGTTCGCTTCGAACAGGCTGATCTTGCGCGTGATCTGGAACAGGTGCTCGATCGCGCAACCGATCTCGTCACAGCTGCGGCTTTCTTTGACCTCGTGGCAGCGCCATGGCTGAAGCGTTTTTGTGACGCGGTTGCCGCGCGCCAGCTGCCTTTTTATACGGTGCTCACCTATGATGGCATCGAGCATTGGCAGCCTGCGCATGAGGCGGATGTAGATGTTCTTGCAGCTTTCCATGCGCATCAGGCCACAGATAAAGGCTTCGGGCCTGCCGCAGGGCCGAAGGCAACAGGCATCATGGAAGCGGCATTCAAAGACGCAGGATACAAGGTGAGCCTCGCGCAGAGCCCGTGGCAGCTTGAGGCGGAGCGGGATGAAGCATTGATCCGCGCACTTGCAGAAGGCGCTGCGCAGGCAGTGGCAGAAACCAACCGCGTTGTGCAGACGGCTCTCGCTTCATGGCTTGAAGCGCGCCGTTTGGCACGTGAGGTCGAGATTGGCCATCTCGACCTGTTTGCCCGGCCTTAGGGCTTGGCGCCCGGCAACATGCGATGCAGCACGCGATCCTTGCGGATGAAATGATGCATCAGCCCTGCTCCTGCATGAAGCAGCAGCACCAGCGTCATGATGATGCCGCCAATCATGTGCAGGGGTGACAGCATCTCATAGACCGCGCGGTTTTCTGGCAGGATATGGGGTAGCGTGAAGAGACCGAAGACGCTGACATCCACGCGATAGGTGGACATCATGAACCAGCCCAGAAGCGGCATGATGAACAGCAAGGCGAGCAAACTGTGATGGGCGGCAACCGAGGCCTTGCGTTCGAAGGGGGTGAGCCCGTCAAAGGGAGCAGGTGTGCCATAATAGCGCCGGGCGAGAACCCGTAGGATGGCGAGGAAGAATACGACAACGCCGAAGGCGCGGTGCAGATCGAAAAGCTGGTTCTGCAGGGCACTCGGTCCGATATTCACCATGATGAAGCCGGCAGGGATGATGAACAGCACCAGAAGCGCTGTCGTCCAGTGGATGATCTTGCTGGCGGTCGAATAAGCGAGCGGTCGTTGCATGGTCATCAAGGCCTCCCCTCAGCGCAGCGCACAGTCGAACAAAACATCGCCCCCTGTGAGCGGGTAGAGGTCTACATACGGGCGACGGGCACGGGCCAGTTCACCTTGGGGTTTCAACTCCAGCCCCATCTTGCCCGAACCGATCAGCACCGGCGCTTGCAGGATATGCAGTCGGTCAACGCAATCTGCGTCGATAAAATGGGAGATGGTGCGCGCTCCCCCTTCGATCAAAATGCGTTTCAGGCCGTGGGCAAAAAGGGCGTTCACAATTTCGCGGGGCTCCAGTTGTCCATCCCTGCTGCTCACTTCGATATGGGTCACGCCTGCGAGCTTGGGCTTGACCGGGCTCACCACCATCATCGCCCCATCCCCCATCAGCCACTTGCCGCTCAGGGGCAGCCGTCCGCGCGGATCAATCACCACACGGACAGGATTGCGACCTTCAACCAAACGAACGGTCAGTTGCGGATCATCCGCGACAATGGTGCCAACGCCCACAACCACGGCATCGACACAGGCGCGCAGGGCATGGAGATGGGTAAGGGCCGCTTGCCCGTTGATATAGCGGGAATCCCCGGTGATGGTCGCAATCCGCCCGTCAAGCGATTGCCCCAGTTGCGCCACGACAAAGGGGCGCTCGGCCGGTGCCTGCATGATGCGCCGCAGGGCGGGGCTGGCCTCACATTGGTCCAGCGCAGGTCTTAACCCAGTCAAAGGTAGCTCCTATTTATTGGCCAGGATGTGGTCTACAAAGGCCATCCAAAGGAAGCCATCATCCGTAGGTGGGCGGGGTCAAGCTTCTGTCAGTTCGGGGGTCGCGTGGTCGAAATCAAGACAATTCTTGATGCTGAGGGCGGAATGGGACGGATTGCCGTTGATCGCGCCCTTGCGGAAGTGCGTGCCGGTCGTCCCGTCATCATCAAGGCTGGTCGTTCTCATTTGCTCATGCTTTGCGTCGAGGCGCTGGATGAACGTCATGTGGCAAGCCTTGAGGCTTTGGGCAAGCACCGTGCGCGCCTGTTGCTGCCTGCGCCCCGCTTGCGGCGCATGGGTCAGGACCGGGTAAAGCCCGGTGCGATTGCCCTGCCAACCATTGACCTCAAGCGCATCGAGACGCTCGCGCTTGAAGTTGGCGCACGTATTGATGCGCCTGTCGCGACCCTTGGCCGACTGGATCAGGCGGCGCTGGAGCTTGCGAGCCTTGCACTTGTTCTGCCTGCCGTCGTCGCGCTGCCGGTTTCGGTGCGCGACATTGAGGGTGAGGGTTTGGTGCGTGTCGAAGTGTCGGCCATCGAGGCCTATCGTCGCGCGCGTGTGGCCGAGCTTCATATCGTTGGTCGCGCACCCGTACCGCTGGAAGGCGCGCCGGAGTCAGAATTCGTCATTTTCCGGGGTGGTGAGGGCCTGCGAGATCAGGTGGCGATTGTCGTTGGCAAGCCGGATCTGGGCGAGCCCGTGACCGTACGGCTTCACTCAGCCTGCCTGACGGGCGATCTTTTCGGTAGCCTGAAATGCGATTGCGGTGACCAGTTGCGCCATACCGCACAGTTTATGGCGCAAAATGGCGGCGGCATTCTGCTTTATCTGGATCAGGAGGGGCGCGGTAACGGCCTGTCCAACAAGATGCGGGCTTACAAGTTGCAGTCACAGGGTTTCGACACCTATGACGCAGACGAGGTTTTGGGCTTCGGCCATGATCAGCGTGGTTTCGACTTTGCAGCCGAGATGCTCAAGCAGCTCGGCGTCACCCGTGTTCAGGTCATGACCAACAATCCCGTGAAGATTGGCGCTTTGAAGGAAGCTGGGCTTGAAGTCGTCTCTGATCGCCGTATTCTTGGCCGAAAGACCGATCAGAATGTGCGCTATCTTGCATCCAAGCGCGACCGCGCGGGCCATTTTATCGAAGTGGATGAAGTGCCGGTGCCGGGCAGCAAGGATGAGCGCTAGCGCGAATGGAATGGACCTATGTCGCCAAACAACGAGCCGTCCGTCACCTCCGGGCGGCTTTATCTTTACGCCGGCCTGATTTTCGTTGCAGGCGCTCTGGTCATCTTCTGGCCTTGGCTGTCGGGTGCGGTGACAATTCCATGGGATGCGAAAGCGCAGGCTTATTCCCAGCTGGCTTTTCTCGCGCGTTCGCTGGGTGTTGGTGACAGTCCGTTCTGGACGCCCAATGTCTTCACAGGCCATCCACAAATCGCTGATCCACAGTCGCTGATTTTCTCGCCGCCCTTTCTGTTGCTGGCGCTGTTCAATAGCGAGCCTTCCTTTCGCGCTGCCGACACTGTGCCGTTCATCATGTTGCTGTTGTCCGGCTTCGCGCTGATCGCTTTTTTCAAGGATCGCGGCTGGCATGTTGCGGGCGCTTTGGTGACCGCTTTTGCATTTGCCTTTGGGGGGTCGAATGCGTGGCGCTTGCAGCATGTGGGCGAAGTGATCTCGCTGTGCTGGTTCGCCATCGCGCTGTTCTTTTTGGCGCGCGGTTTGGCTAGAGGCTCGCTGCTCAACGGCTTCCTGTCGGGCGTTAGTGCTGGTTTTATGGTGCTGGGGCGCGACCAGATTGCCATGCTGTGCGTCTTCATTCTTGCCGTCTATGCCATTGCGCAGCTGGTGGGCGCACAATGGCGCGCGGCGATGCAGATGCGGGTCCCCGTCCTCAGCGCGGGTTTTGTAGGTGGGACATTGGTGATCGCCATTCCGCTGGCACTCACCTTTGCGCTTGCCGGCCAGTCCAATCGACCCGAATTCAGTCTTGAAGGGGCAGTGGGCGGCTCGCTGCCGCCCTTGTCGCTTTTGTCTGCGGTCGTCTCCAATCTTTATGGTGTTGATGGGCCATTGACGGAGTTCTGGGGTCCACCGGCTTCGCATGTTTGGGGCGAGACCAATCTCGCTTTGGCGCGCAATATGGGCGCGATCTATTTCGGCGCTGTCCCCCTGGTTGCCATGGCTGGCGCGCTGCTGACTTTGGGTCAGAAAAACATCCGGCTTTTTGCAGCTCTTGCGCTCATCATGGCGCTTTATGCGGTGGGAAAATACACGCCCTTTTTTGCGCTGGCATATTACCTGCCGGGCGTCGATCTCTATCGCCGCCCAGCGGATGCAACTTTTCCGCTGGCAGCCCTGCTTGCAATTTGCGGTGGTTATGCGGTGCATGTGCTTGTGAGCGCGCGCCAGTCCTTTCGCTGGACAAGCGCTGTGGGCATCATCCTTGCGCTGTTTGCTGCTTGCGTGGCTGTTGCAATCTGGAAGGACCGTTTTGCACAAGCATCCGGACCGCTGCTGATCGGTGCCGTGTCGCTGGGCTTGGCCATGCTGCTGCTTGCTTGGTTGCCGCGTCTGGTGCAACGCGCCCCGGTGCTGGCGCTGCTATGTATTGGTGTTGTGATGAGCGCTGATCTCGCCGTCAGCAATAAGCCCAATGAGTCAACAGCAGCGCCGCCATCTCAATATGATGTGCTGCGCTTTGACAGCAAAAATGAAACTCTGGCCCTCATTCGTCGTGAGCTGGCAAAGCATCAGGCGCCGGATCGGCGCGACCGTGTGGAACTGGCTGCGGTGGATTATGACTGGCCGAATGCCGGCCTCGTGCATGACTTTGACCACGATCTCGGTTTCAATCCGATCCGCATGAAGCTTTATGCCGATGCAACCAACGCGCAGGATCAGGTGGCAATCCCTGAGCAGCGCACCTTCTCGCCTCTTTATGCAGGCTTTCATTCCCCGCTGGCAGATTTGATGGGCGTACGTCTCATCTTGTCGCGCTATCCGCTGGAACAGATGGATCCCAAATTTGATCCCGCAGCTTTCATTTCGCGGGGTCGCACAAAAGATGCCTATGTGTGGGAAAATCCGCGTGCCTTGCCACGGGTCATGATGGTGGGGTCTGCACAAGGGGCAGACTTTGACGCCATGATTGCGACAGGCCAATGGCCACAGATTGATTTCACCCAGACTGTCTTGCTCAGCACAAGCGATCTCAAGGATCAGCGCCAACGGCCCAAGGGCACAGCGCGTTTGGTAAGCTATCGCAACACGATCGTGGACATTGAGGTGACCTCGCCCGAAGGCGGTTACCTCGTTTTGAATGATCAATGGCATCCTTGGTGGCGGGCCGAGATCAATGGCAAATCCGTGCCAATCTTGCGCGCTAACGTGATGTTCCGGGCCGTGGCTGTTGAGGCTGGCACATCACGCATTCGCTTTTCGTTCCATCCCCTGCGAGGGCTTTTGGCTCAGTTGCGGACCCGCTGATGGTCATAAAAGCGCAACCCTGATCTGCCATAGGCCTTGCCTCAGGGCCCTGCGCTGCCCATAAAGCGGTAGGCCCTTTGGCCGGATAGGTTGGGAATGGCGTTTGATCCACAGGATGAGCGGGCGCAAGACCGCCCTGCGCAGGCAGATCCTCTGTCTGTTCCCTCGCAGGATCGCGACATCCGTGCAGAGCGCCGTCGTCAATTGCTACGCCTTGCAGGTGCCACGCTCAGCATCGCGCTCATTGTCATCTCGGCGGTGGTGCTATTCAACATTCTACGAACGGTCAGCTGGAGCGACTTGCGCGCGGCTTTTGCAGCAACAAGCTGGGAGCAGATTTTTGCAGCGGCAGGTTTTACCGCCATCTCCTATATTGCGCTGACAGGCTATGATGCGCTTGCCTTGCGTCAGCTGAATCTGCGTGTTCCCTATCGCATCACCGCGCTGGGATCTTTCACCAGCTATGCGATTTCCTTCACGCTTGGCTTTCCGCTCATCACCGGCGGTACGGTTCGGTACTGGATCTATTCGCAACAGGGCGTGTCCGCCGGCAAGGTCGCGAGCCTCACCGTGATGGCGGGCATTACATTCTGGCTCGGCATGGCGATTGTGATAGGCGCAGCTCTTGTGATTGACCCCGTTGCAATCGCAGAGGTCAATCAGCTCAAGGTCTGGGTGAATATGCTGCTCGGCATAGCGATTCTTGCCGGAGTGGTTGCCTATCTGATCTGGGTTTCGGCCGGTCATCGGCGTTTGCAATTTCAGGGCCTCTCACTGGAGCTGCCGGGATTTCGTCTGACCAGCGGTCAAATGGTGCTTGGCGTGATTGATCTTTGCGCCGCGGCGATGGCGCTCTATGTGCTGCTGCCGCAGGGCCATATGACCGATTTCATCAGCTTCGTGGCGAGTTACGTCTTTGGCTGCATTGTTGGGATCGTCTCCCATACGCCTGGTGGGCTTGGACCTTTTGAAGTGACGATGCTCAAAGCCGTCACAGCACCCACGCAGGAAGGCGTACTGGCTTCCTTGCTGCTCTTCCGCGCAATCTATTATGTCGTGCCATTTGTATTCGCGCTGGCCCTGTTGGGCGCGCATGAATGTCTGCGTCGCTGGGCATCGTTGCGCGCGGCCATGTCATCTTCACAGCCAAAATAAAAGGCCGGGTTGCCCCGGCCTTGAAGATCAGTTGAGGCGCTGGGCCTGAGCTTGTGCCCGACGCTCCTTGTCGCGTTCGCGACGGCGATCTTGCGCCGGTTGATAGGCAATGCGCGAATGATGCGAGCAATAGGGCGTGCCCACGGGAGACTTCGCGCCGCAATAACGGAATTCCGCCGTGGCCGGATCGCCTAGCGGCCAGCGGCACATGGCTTCCTTCAGCTCCATGATGGTCACCCGCTCGGACATCGGGATCACCACATCCTCCATCGGGCGGATGACGGGTTCAGCTTCCATCCGGGGCGCAAAGGCCAAGGCCGTGTTGCCGCGCGACATGGGCGCGGAGGGGCGGGGGCTGGCCTCACGGCGCGGGGCCGCATTGGCGGGCTTGGCCGGGCGCGGGCGCGGGGCAGCCTGTGTCGGGCTCTTCACCCGGCCAGACAGGCCCAGACGATGCACCTTGCCGATGACAGCATTGCGCGTGATGCCATTGGCAAGTTCAGCCGCAATCTGACTGGCGCTTTTTCCATCGAGCCAGAGTTTGCGCAGCTGCTCGACGCGCTCATCAGTCCAGGACATGCGTCCTCCATCCATTCAGGGCGCGGTACATCAGGTTGAGCAAAAACGCCCGCTGCGACGGGCATTCCCGTCGTCGTGGTACTCGCGTTACGCTCTCAAGATGAACCGTCGCACGACATCTCGTAGTGACAGGCGGGACGCTACACTAGCGATTGAATCGCACGCAAGGCGTGCAGAAGCTCGCGCGCTGTTTTCCCCAACGCAGTTGCGCATCAAACCGTGGAAAACTCTGCACCACGCCGAAAGGCGAAGCCAGTTTGACCGCAGCGCCGTCATTTCCTACAATATGCGTATCTTCAAAAAGTGCCGCCCGAGGGGGCGGCATTTGATTTTCTGCCCTGTCAGAGGCTCGAAACCATGGCTGACCCGACCCCGACCGCCACTGCGACAGCTTCCGCAATGCTGCCGACCTATGCGCGTGCCGATGTCGCTTTTGAGCGAGGAGATGGTTGCTGGCTTTATGCCACCAATGGTCAGCGCTATCTCGACTTTGGCGCGGGCATTGCCGTGTGCTGTCTTGGGCACAACCATCCCCATCTGGTGGGCGCGCTGATCGCGCAGGGGCAAAAGCTCTGGCATGTGTCGAACCTTTTCCGCATCCCGGAAGCCGAGAAGCTCGCGCAACGTCTCGTGGATGCGAGCTTTGCCGATTATGTCTTCTTCACCAATTCAGGGGCGGAAGCGCTTGAGGGCGCCATCAAGACTGCGCGCAAATATCATGCGGCTGGCGGCCATCCTGAGCGCTTTCATCTCATCACTTTCGAAGGCGCTTTCCATGGCCGCACGCTGGCAACCATCGCAGCTGGCGGCAACCCGAAATATATTGAAGGTTTCGGCCCCAAGGCGGCGGGCTTCGATCAAGCTCCCTTTGGCGATCTGGATGCGGTGAAGAAACTCATCGGCCCGCAGACTGCGGGTATTCTGGTTGAGCCCATTCAGGGTGAGGGCGGCATTCGTGTGCCAGATCCGGCTTTTCTGAAAGGCCTGCGCGCCTTGTGCGATGAGCATGGGCTTTTGCTGGTGCTGGATGAGGTGCAAAGTGGCATGGGCCGCACGGGCAAGCTTTTCGCTTATGAGCTTGCAGGCGTGACACCGGACATTCTGGCAACCGCCAAGGGCATCGGTGGGGGCTTTCCACTCGGTTGCTTCATGGCGACGCGCGAGGCCGGACGCGGCATGGTGGTTGGCACGCATGGCACGACCTATGGCGGCAATCCGCTCGCCATGGCCTGCGGCAATGCCGTGATGGATGTGCTGATGGAGCAGGGTTTCCTGGACAGCGTTGCGCGCAAGGGCCTCGTGCTCAAGCAGCGCCTTGCTGCCTTGAAGGATGCCCATCCCAAGATCATTGCGGAAGTACGCGGTGAGGGCATGATGCTTGGCTTGCGCACCCATGTCCCCAACACAGATTTCGCCGTCGCAACGCGCGCTGAGAATATGCTCGTTATTCCGGCGGGTGATAATGTCGTGCGCTTGCTGCCTCCATTGGTGGCGGATGAGGCCGAATTTGCTGAGGCCATCACGCGGCTTGAAAAAGCCTGCCAGCGGCTTGAGGCCGATCTGGCCAAGAACGGATCATCATCATGAGTGGCGTCAAACATTTTCTTGATCTGACGGAAGTGTCGGCCATCGAATTGCGCCGCATTCTCGATGCCTGTGCCCTCATCAAAAGTCGCCGCCGCAAGGGTGAGCTTGCCAAGGATCGCCCGCTGGAGGGCAAGGTTCTGGCAATGATCTTTGATAAACCCTCGACCCGCACGCGCGTTTCCTTTGATGTCGGGATGCGTGAGCTTGGTGGCGAAACCATCATGCTCACTGGCACGGAAATGCAGCTCGGCCGTGGTGAGACCATTGCCGACACGGCCCGCGTTCTGTCACGCTATGTGGATGCCATTATGATCCGCATTCTTGATCATGATGATCTCTTGGAACTTGCGCGATATGCCAGCGTTCCCGTCATCAACGGTTTGACGAAGCGGTCCCATCCCTGTCAGGTCATGGCTGACGTAATGACCTTTGAAGAACATCGCGGCCCCATCAAGGGGCGCATAATTGCCTGGACGGGCGACTCCAACAATGTGCTGGCGAGCTGGATTCATGCAGCCCAGCGCTTTGAATTCACAATGCGCGTAGCAACGCCGTCTGAATTGGCACCGCCACAAGGCTTGCTGGACTGGGCACGCAAGAATGGCGCGAAGCTCGAACTCACGAGTGATCCATTCGCTGCTGTTGATGGCGCTCATGCCGTTGTGTCTGATTGCTGGGTCTCGATGGGCGACGAAGACGAGGCGCGCCGCCGCCAGAAATTGCTCTCACCCTATCAGGTCAATGCAAAGCTGATGGCGGCTGCAGCGAAGGACGCGGTTTTCATGCATTGCCTGCCCGCCCATCGCGGCGAGGAAGTGACGGATGAGGTGATGGACGGTCCGCAATCGGTGGTGTTCGACGAGGCTGAGAACCGTCTGCATGCGCAGAAGGGCATCATGGCCTGGTGCCTTGGAGCGCTGCCCGCATGACGAGCGCTTCGCGTCCGGTGTCTGATTCCGGTCTCGATGATCGTGTCCTGCCTTTCGCCGTCGAGCCGCTCGATGTGCGCGGTCGGCTGGTGCGCCTTGGCCCCTCGATTGATCAGATCTTGTCTCGCCATGCTTATCCGCCAAGCGTGGCGCGCCTGCTTGGTGAGGCGGCAGTGCTGACCGTGCTATTGGGGTCTGCCTTGAAATTCGAAGGCCGATTTCAGTTGCAGACGCGTACGGATGGCGTTGTTGACATGCTGGTGGTTGATTTTGATGCGCCCGATCATCTGCGCGCTTTCGCGCGTTTTGATGCGCAGAAATTGAGTGCCGCCGAGGCCTCAGGGCAAGCCATGCCTGCCGCCCTTCTGGGGCGTGGCCATCTGGGATTCACCATTGAGCAGGGTGGCGATCTCTCCCGCTATCAGGGGGTTGTCGCCTTGACGGGACAGGGGCTTGAAGAAGCCGCGCATGAATATTTCCGCCAGTCCGAGCAGATCCCGACTCTGGTGCGCCTCGCGGTTGCTGAAGATCTAACGCCTGCGGGCACGCATTGGCGTGCAGGTGGTTTGATGATCCAGTTCCTGCCCACCAATTCCGAGCGCATGCGGGTGGCCGATCTTGATCCCGGCGATGCGCCTGAAGGCACGCTGCTGCATGAGGTCCCTGAAGATGACGCCTGGTCTGAAGCCAAGGCGCTTGCGGCGACGGTTGAGGATCATGAATTGATCGACCCGTCGCTGTCGAGCGAGCGGCTTCTCTACCGTCTGTTTCATGAGCGGGGCGTGACTGTGTTCGACGCAAACAGCGTGCGCGATATCTGCCGTTGTTCAGATGACCGGATCCGGGAGATGCTGCGCCGCTTCACACCGCAGGAGCGCGGCGACATGACGGGTGAAGATGGTCGCATCGGCGTCACCTGCGAATTCTGCTCGACCCATCGCTCCTATGACCCGGCAGAGTTCGAGGCCTAGGATCACGCCCGCGTGATAGGCGTGGAGAGCGAGCGCCTTTGCCGGGTGCAGCCGATATCGCGATTGACGGGCGAGGCCATTCCCGATACCTCTCAAATAGTGCAATAAACCACTGTGGCAGAGCCATACGCGGGCGTGTTGCAAAGCAAAAATCGTCTGCCGCGGAGAAGCGAATTTCGCGGCCAAACGGGGAGAGAAGCGTGCCGCCAGCACTGGCAGCTGAGCGTGATTTGGGCGGGCAGCCTCAAGGACGCCACGCCGGTCACTTGCGCGCTTTTGTGATGCGGGCCTATTGCCCGCAACAGCAGCAGGATATGCCTTCATGACAATGTCCACACTGACGCCCGGGCAAGCGACGTCCGACGCCGATGTGAAGATCCGCATCCGCGATCTTTCCAAGGTGTTCCCGACAAAGGCCGGCCCTTTCGTCGCGCTCGATACGATCAATCTCGATATTCCGCGCGGATGTTTCTTCATGATCGTGGGTCCGTCGGGTTGCGGCAAGACAACCTTGCTGCGCATTCTCGCCGGACTTGAAGACCATACGACGGGCTCGATGGAGATTTCCGCGCCCGCCGCCAACCGCCCCGGCAATTCGATGGTGTTTCAGGGTGACTCGCTCTTCCCCTGGATGACCGTGTGGGACAATGCCGCCTACGGGCTTGTCATGCGTGGTCGCCCCAAGGCGGAAGTCAAGGAAGTTGTCAGCCATTATCTCGCACGCACCGGCCTCTCGCGCTTCCACGATTCCTATCCCCATCAGCTCTCCGGTGGTATGCGCCAGCGCGTTTCGATTGCGCGCGCCTTCGCCAATGACCCTGACATTCTGCTGATGGACGAGCCCTTCTCGGCGCTTGATGAGCAGAACAAGGTGCTGTTGCAGGAAGAGCTGCTGCGCATTTGGGAAGAGACACGCAAGACCGTGATGTTCATCACCCACTCAGTCGATGAAGCTGTCACGCTGGGCGTTCGCATCATGATCATGGCCGCGCATCCCGGCCGCGCCAAGGTGATGGTGGATGTGCCCTTTGAGCGTCCACGCCGGGTGCTGGAGCTGCGCGCACGGCCCGAATATGGCGAACTCGTTTACAACATCTGGGGCCATCTGCGCGATGAAGTGCAGCGTGCCCGTGCTCAGGACGAAGGGAGGGCTGCATGACCAACGTCGTCGAGAATACTCCCGTCAAGACGCAAGCATTTGCGCGTCCGCGCCGCAAATGGAGCCGCCAGACCACTGAGCGGTTGATGAATATCGTCTCCCCGGTGGGGTTGTTGCTGGTGTGGGAACTGTGTGCCCGCTTCGGCCTGATTGATGTGCGCTTCTTCCCCGCGCCCTCAAAAGTCTTTCAGGTCATGTATAACCTGATCGAAAATGGCCAGCTCGTGAAACATGCATGGGCGAGCTTGCAGCGCTTGTGGTGGGGCATTTTGTTTGGTGGCATTCCGGCGCTGATCCTGGGCGTGGCGATGGGCATGTATCGCGGCCTGCGCATCGTCGTGGAGCCGGTGATTGCCGCCACCTATCCAATTCCCAAAAGCGCCATTCTGCCGCTCATCCTGCTCATCTTCGGCTTGGGTGAAGCCTCCAAGATCGTCATGGTGGCGACGGGCGTTTTCTATCCGATCCTCATCAATGCCATGGCAGGCGTGCTCGAAATCTCGAAGATCCATTTCGATGTCTCGCGCAATTTCGGCGCCGGCCGCTGGCAGGTCTTCAGAACGGTGGCGCTGCCCGGTGCCTTGCCGCTCATCATGACGGGTGTGAAGCTCGGTGTGGGTCTCGGCCTCGTGCTGATCTCGATCGCGGAAATGGTGGGTGCCAAGAGCGGCCTTGGCTACATGATCTGGAACGCGTGGGAAATCCTGTCGGTCGAGACCATGTATGTGGGCCTCATCACCATCGCGCTTCTGGGCCTGCTCTTCACGCTGGCGCTCAATGAGATCGAGCGCCTCATCGTGCCGTGGAAAGCCTCGCGCTGATCGGCTAGAAGAGGGGCGGGCTTCCGCCCCTTTTTTCTGGAGGATCGTGTGTCAGTCGGTGAGGCTTCAAGCGGCAGGGGCTATGCAGCCTTCACCCATCGCGATTTCCGCCTTCATTGTGCCGCACGTCTGCTCTTCGGCATTGCGCTGTCGATGCAGACCGTGGCGGTGGGCTGGTATGTCTATTCCGTCACCAAAAGCGCGCTGGCGCTAGGCCTCTCAGGCCTCTCCTCCTTCCTTCCGGCCGCATTGCTGGCGCTTTACACCGGCCATGTGGCCGATAGTTACAATCGCCGCACCGTGCTTGCTCTTTCTTTTGCAGGTTGCGCTATCTCCTCAGCCGGCCTGCTGCTGCTTGTGTCGCTTGGCTCGGATGACATGATGCTGCTTTATGCCTGCATCATTGTGGGCGGTGCCTCGCGCGCCTTTGCCAATCCAACCGCACAAGCGCTGACGCCCAATCTCGTGCCGCGCGAACATTTCGCCAATGCCGTGACGTGGTACACATCCTTCTGGCAGGGATCGCGCATTGTTGGGCCGGCCCTGGGCGGCTTGCTTTATATTTTCGGCCCCCCAGTTCCCTTCATCATCGTGACCGCCAGTTTCGTCATTGGTGCGCTGCTCGTGATGATGATTCACACCAATACCAAGCCGCAAGGCGGGCGCGGGCCAATCAATTGGGAGACCCTCAGTGCAGGGCTGCGCTTCATCATGTCGCGCAAGGTGATCCTGGGCGCGATTTCGCTGGATCTCGTTGCCGTGCTCTTTGCGGGTGCGACGGCACTTATGCCGGTTGTGGCGCAAGATATTCTGCAAGTCGGCCCCTGGGGGCTGGGCTTGCTGCGGGCTGCGCCAGCACTCGGCGCCATCGCCATGGGAGCATGGCTTGCATATGTCCCTATCTCACGCGGTGCTGGCAAAAAGATGCTGCTGGCAGTTGGCGTCTATGGGTTCGCAACCATCTGCTTTGGGTTGAGCGATCAGTTATGGCTTTGCATGTTGGCGCTGTTTGTGGTCGGGGCGGCTGACCAGATCAGCGTGGTGGTGCGTCACACCATGGTGCAATCGGAAACGCCGGACGAAATGCGCGGGCGCGTGGCAGCCGTGAATTCCATTTTCATCAGCGGCTCATCTGATCTTGGCGAATTTGAGTCGGGCGTGACGGCCGCATGGTGGGGCACAGTGCCTGCGATTGTCTTTGGCGGTGCGATGACCATGGGCTTTGCAGCGCTATGGTCGGTGCTGTTTCCGCAACTGCGGGATCGGGATCAGTTGATGGGGAAGTGAGTGAGTCGGCTTTGGAAAGATGCAGCGGACAATCTCGGCGTCACCCGCCAGCAGCTTTACAATGTCCTCAACGGCAAAAGCGGCATCTCACCGCAGATGGCTCTGCGGCTTGAAAAAGGATTGGGCGGCACGGCGAAGGGGGCTGGCTTGATTTGCAGACAGCTTATGACCTTGCGCAAGCATGTCTCAAATTGGGTACGCTTAAGATGAAGCGCATGTAGATGGCAGCTCAGTCCGCCAACTGATCCGTCGCCTCGATAATCTTGCGCAATGTACCCGGTTCATTCGTCGCATGGCCTGCATCAGGCACGATTTCCAGCCGCGAACCGGGCCAGTTTTTGTGGAGCTCAAAGGCCGTCGTGGCGGGTGTGACGACATCATAACGGCCTTGAATGATGATGCCGGGGATGCCGTCCAGCTCGCGCGCGCGACCTAGCAATTCGCCGTCCTCAAGAAAACAGTGATGCACGAAATAATGCGTCTCGATCTGTGCAAGGCCCAAAACATGCTTGTCGCTCGATGCATAAGGGCCGCGCGGCAGAAGCGTCAGCAATGAGCCTTCCCATGTGCACCAGTTGCGAGCCGCTGCGAGACGCACTCTCTCGTCAGCGTCCGTCAGGAGCTGATGATAGGCCCGCAGCGGATCTGCGCGCCCGCTCTCCGGCAAGCCAGTGATAAAGCCCTCCCATTGCTGCGGGAAGAGCTGCGAGGCGCCGAAGCGATAGAGCCAATCAATCTCTGACTGGCGCCCGCCAAATACCCCGCGCAGAACAAGCGCCCTCACGCGTGGGCGATGAGTGAGCGCATAAGTCAGCGCCAGCGTTGCGCCCCATGACCCGCCAAGCACCAGATGCCATTGGGTAACAGCGAGCTTCTCGCGAAGGGCCTCTATGTCGCGCAGCAAATGCTGGGTTGTATTGTCACGCAGTCGATCCTCATAACGCGAGCGTCCGCAACCGCGCTGGTCAAACAGCACGATGCGATAGCGTTGCGGGTCAAAAAGGCGACGGTGATCGGCATAGCATCCACCTCCCGGCCCGCCATGCAGAAACAAGGCAGGCTTGCCCTGTGGATTTCCGCAGATCTCGTAATAGATCTCATGTCCCGCGCCGACCGGGAGATAACCTGTCTCTTTCGGTTCCAGCGCGGGATAGAGCATCAGATACGCGCAGCCTCGACCTTGCCCAAAGCCGATGTCGTCGGAAAGACCAGCGACTTGATGACAACGGGAACTGCACCCGATGTTTCAAGCATCTCGCCAATGTCGATGAAATCGAACTCCTTCAGCGTAATGCCGTCAATCGAAACGATCGGGTTTTTGAGCTTGGCTTCTTCCAGCGCATGAATGCCCACAAGCCCGCCAATATCGCCATCGCCCACCAGAATGAGCGGATGGCCCTTGCCAAGATGTACACTCAAACCTTGTGCGACGCCTTTGCAGAAATCATCGAGACGGCGGAAAGTCGCAGAGCCGCCCCAGCGATAGCAAAGCGCCACGGGCTGTTCGCCCTCATGCAGATCAAGACGACGCAAGGCGAGGCGCACACCTTGGGCAATGGCCTCCACGTTCAACTCTTCGTCTTCCAGCGGAAGATCGGGCGTGATGACGGGCACATTGCGCAATGGCAGGGTGCTCAATGGCTCAACGAAAATCGTGCTGCCGCTGACCTGAATCGTATATTGCGAGGCACCCACCACAGTCGCGCGAATACCCTCATCAGGGCGCGCGATGCGTACGCCCCATTGATCTACGCGCTTCTTGATGGCGCGCGCGAGCAGCGGTCCGAGATCGCCGAACATCTCTTCTTCGCGATTATAGATATATTCCGACACGCCACCGGAGAAGGTCACAACGGCAGGCTTCTTCTCATTGCGAAGCGGGTCAAGTCGCAGGAGCGAAGTGGTTTCGGCGCTGAGCTTGGGCTGCGAGATCGTCTCGAACAAGCGCTCTGCCATGCGCTCCACCATACGCTCAAGCTCTTCCTTCGAAGGTTGCGAGCCGATCTCGACTTTAACGCCGGCTTCTTGCGCAAAGCGACGGCCAGCTTCTTCGAGACGCGTGACGCGGCCGTCCTTGTCGAAGGCGACAATGCGCGCGCCGACATCCACAGCGGTCATTTCCACAACATCGCCATCATCGCAAACTGCGATTTTTGACGTGCCGCCACCAATGTCGATATTCATCACGCGCAGCTGTTCACGGATGGAGCGCGCGGCGGCGCCTGAACCAAAGGCGGCCAGCGTTGTCTCAAGCCCGTCACCGGCAGAGACAGAGACAAACTTGCCAGTCTGCGCAGCAAACAACTCACCAATCGCACGCGCATTGGAACGCCGCACCGCCACGCCAGTGAGGATCAGCGCACCCGTGTCGATGGCGGAAGGATCAACGCCTGCAAGTTCATATTGCTTGTCGATGAACTTGCCGAGCGCCACAGCATCAATCGTCATGTCGTCGGCATAGGGCGTCAGCAGCACGTCTGACTCATGCACGATTTCGCGCTCGGAGACGATGTAGCGATTATCCAGCCGCTCCAGCACGAGCCGCGAAAAGACGAGATGCGAGGTAGAAGACCCAATGTCCACGCCCACGCTGACAAGGCGGATCTCATCCTCTTCCTCAAGGCTGCGCCGCACATTGGAAAAGAATACACGCCCACCCGCCGGTTCCTCAGTCATCTCACTCTGCTCCCTGTTGGGGCTGTTTTGGCGGGTGAGGAGAGGGTTGGCAAGGGGTTGTATTCAGGGAGCTTTTAAGCGGGTCATTTCCTGCTGGAAGTCATGGAGGAGTTTTTGCCCTTCTGCCTCCGGCAGCCATTTGGCCATTTGCGGAAAAACCGTGCAGTAAAGGCGGGTGGTGCGCTCATCCCATGGCAGGCCCGTTGCAGCCTGAGCCTGCGCCAACATGTCTTGCAGCCGTGCACGCACGAGGTCGGGATTGGCCGAGGCATGCCCCGCGTTGCGGGGCTCCTCCCCAGCAAAAAGGTCGCCCTGTTTTGGCTGAAAAAGATCAAGTGTCTGAGCGCGCATGACTATTCTTCAGTTGCCGGGGCCAAGCCAAGAGCGCTGCGACTGAGCGTCGTCGCCAGTGCCTTGCTGAGAACATGGTCGGCCTGTTCGAAAAGATCAATGAGCTCTGTTATTCTGCCCACAATATCCCGCATCTCCTTCAGGATCGCGTTGTCGGTAGGTAAACCCTCGCGCCCGTCGAGCCAGCGCGGAAAAACGCGATAGCCGCTGACACTGAAATTCCAAACAGCATCGCTCACACCCGACACAAGGCCAGTTCCATCCTCGCAAAGGCAGAAGGTGTCATTCAGGCGACGACCGGCTTTGAGAGGGCCAGCCGGAGCCGTTTGAATGCGCGCAGTTGTGCTGGTGAGATAGGCCGTGCCGGGTTTGCGCTGGAATGTTTGCACAGCGCGGATTTTCTGACCCACTGCCACGGCTTCCTCGAAGACTGTGTGATCGGCAGGGAAGGGAATATGCGGGAACGTATCTTCGAGATCGACTGCAAAACGCAATGTGTAAGATTTGGCTGAGAGAAGCGCCAGTATCGCATCAAATACATCTTCCGCGCGAATGGTCGTTCCGTAATTGAGCGCAAGTCCGGCGAGGAGGTCTGGTGCAATATTCCATGGGCCATAGCCGGGGCGGTTGTCTTTGAGGGGGAAGGCGTAACCACCTCTACCGCTGAATGCGTGGCGATCAGGAAGATTTGAGTGACACCATATGGCAGGTCCGGCGCCGGTCGCGAAGGGCATTGCGAAAAGCGTCAGATTGTTTGAACCCCATACTGATTGGAGTTCAGGTCGCAGGCGATCGCCATATGCGCTATGATTGTATAGATAGCGTTGATCTAGCGGGCGGTATGAAACCTTGAATATCAAGGTGGGGTCAAGAGGGACCGCTTGCGCATCGTGAGCGCTGCGGTCAGCTGTTTCTGCAAAAGTCGATGCAGCTCCGGATGGTGGCAGGGAAAGAAATGACGCTATCTTGTTTCTGAGAAGTTCTTTCTAAAAGTCATACACAAGGTGATCTCTCTTCGTCTCAATACCTGACCTGCGGAACAAAAATGCTTTTGTCAGGGAGGGCCATTCGCCGTTCTGGAATGGCGCTGGCTTCATGTCCTCCAAACTCTGTCTCAATACTATAGTGCCTGTCGCTCCCTTTTTGAGCTCATCGCCCCTCAACCAATCGAGCTTTGCCTTGCGCGAGAAAAGCCCTTCGCTCCAGCAATCCGTATAAAGCACCTCGGCAAGCTCGCCGTCTGGCTTTGTATTGTCAGCAATGGCGATGGTGATGGCTGTGCCGACTTGAATGTCGAACACACCCTGATCACCTTCAACACCCGCTCGCTCACCGCGCCGGATGTCTCCATGCAAGTCGATGATCTCGATCCGGTCGAAGAGCTGGCGAAGCTTCTCCCGCAAGCCCGCATAAGGGTGGCCTGAGATGAATTTGCTATTGGAAATAAAGGCAACAATGCCGCGTTGCGGCGCGCCTTCGCTTTCAAACAACTTCCAGATCGACCAGCGCCAGAATGCTACGGACATTTCCGGAAATGTGTTCAATTCATTTCCCCAACCTGCATCACGGACGGGCGCTTTAAGGTCGTCCCACAATTCATTCATCCAGTCTCCGATCAGCTCCCCCGTCTCGCCGGACTCAAGCCGCCGATAGGGAGGATTGCCGAGAATGGCGATAATGGGTTGCCTGCTTTTCACATCATCGGCAGCTCTGCGCTCGCTCTGGATCGTCGTTGAAGCAAAGCCGAGACTCCCGGTTGCCGATGTTGCCCCCGGTCGTGCGAGCGTATCGGCCAGATAAACGCCCAGACGCTGATTAAGTCTGCTGATGGCTAAGGCATGTCGTAGTCGGTAATGCGCAACCACATAGGGTCCGACCAAAATCTCGAATCCGAAAAGCCGGTGTGCCAAAGCGCGCAGCCCTGTTTCGACAGCGCCGCTGCCCATGCTCGCTTCCAAGGTCGCGCGCACATGTTCAATGACGCCGAGCAGAAACGTCCCTGTTCCTGTTGCCGGGTCTAGCAAGCAAACATTTTCGTCAACCAGACCTTCTGTGCCGAGGCGCTCTTTCAGAACGCGGTCAACAGTTGCAACCATGAAAGAAACCACATCCACCGGGGTGTAGTAGACCCCATATTTTTCGCGGGCTGCAGGATCAAAGACGGAAAGAAAATCCTCATAAAAATACAGGATCGGGTCTGGCGTGCCCGGCTTCCTTGCGAGGATTGACAGATCGAAAGTGTTGACCGCCTGCAGCATGACGTCGAGCCCGACGCCAACCTCGTCGGCAATTTCCTCCTCACTTAAAACGCGCAGAATGCTGCGAAGAAGGCTATGCTCACCACCCATATGGTTCCATGCGCTACGGTCAACCGGGCCGCTATGTGACTCGCGGACAAGGAGGAGCCCAAAAGCCAGGGTCTGCGCAAAGGCGGCTGCGAACAGGGGATCAAATCTATCTGCGCTATAGCCCGCTGCTTGGGCATGCGCGTAGATGACATCACGAAATTCGTTGCGGACCCTTTGGAGTGGCGCATCGCTTACGTTACCTGCAGAAAGTTCTGCCAGGCGCTCCTGCACAATACTTCTGATCAGGCGGGCCGCATGAGCTAAGTTTGCAGCAAGCTCTTTTGCATTCGTTGCGGGCGGCGGATCAGCAAGGGCGAGGGGCATCAGAGCATTGACCAGACCTGTCAGATCAGTTGCGCGAATGAGTGTCTCTGCGCGCCGGTCCGTTGTCTCAGGCTCAAGCGCAGAGGCAGGCACCACATTTATTTCAGCAATGAGCTCGCTTCTTCTGAAAACGCGCAGGTTGTGAAAATTCGAGAGCGCCCAAACTGGCAAAGATTGAAAGCGCTCAAATTGTTTTTTGTCGTGGCCCGAGAACCGCGCTGGATCGCTAGGTTTTGTGGGTGCTTTGAGTTCGATGAAAGCCCGTGCAGATTGCGCACCTCTTTTGAGGGCGATGTCCGGGCGACCGATGCCGGGCTTCTCATATTCCGGTACAATCGTCAGGGGTGTGGCACTGACATGCGGAAGGAGCTGGTCAAGCAGGCGATGAAATTCCGGTGCAAGTGCCTGCTCAAGGTTGCTAGGTTGCGCACGGCGAACATCACGCACACGGCGCGCGAAATCAATAAGCTCAGAGTGCATATCAGAATCACTAAAAAAGAGATCGAATGCAGCAAGCTTAACAACAAAGAAGCCGGGCACAAGGCCCGGCTGTTTGACTTTCACGATGCTAAAGAAGGGTTACACCACCGTCTTCTTGGTGTCGGCATCTGTCGGCTTTTCGTACCACTTGGGGTCCATGCGGCAGGTGACGCCGTTTTGGCGCAGG
>CAZLBA010000011.1:24918-43157 GCA_964557555.1 uncultured Beijerinckia sp. | reverse complement strand
GCTATATGGAAGCGGGACGTCCCCACGCAGGCGTACGCCACTCAGCCATCAATATTGATGCCTCTTCTGGCTGGACCTACACAGCCCTGCAAAGGACGTCCGACAAGGATGGCTTTTATCTCTCTGGCTATAATGCCCAAGCCGCGAAAGCGGGCGAAACGCTCACCTTCCGTTCCGAGAAGGGCGTGCAGTGGGACATTATGGAAATCGAGGTTCTCGTCGGCCCCAATCATGGCGCGATTGAAGTGCGCACTGACGGCGTGCCCATGGCAACCCATCAACTCAAGTCCGACCGCAAGGAGCGCATGGTCTTGCGCACCTCCACAAATGGTCGGCCGATCAATCTGCACCAGCTGACCATCAAGACACTGAATGACGCGCCAGTCAGCATCGCCAGTGTAGCCTTGTTCAATTCGCAAACTGGCCTGTCCTTGAGCAAGGTCGGCTATCCGGGCGCAACGGTCGATATTCTCAACAAGCTTGATGACCGTGTGTTCACCGAGGAATTGCGGCGTATCAATCCCCATCTCGTCGTCCTCGCCTTTGGCACGAATGAGGGATTTAACGACAACCTGAATCTTGTGACTTACGCGAATAACTATCTTAACGTCGTGAGCAAAATCAGGCAGACATTACCGGACGCCAAGATCGTTGTTGTCGCCCCTCCGGCTGCATCACGCGGCGGCCCCTGCAATTCCCCTCCCAATCTGGAGCGCGTGCGCGCCAAGCTGATCGAGCTGGCGCAGGACGAAAAACTCCAGATGTGGGATTGGTCTTCCATCATGCCGCAGTCATGCGGTGCGCAGGCCTGGGCCTCGGCCAATCCGAAGCTCATGGCCTCTGATCATGTACACCTGACACGTGCGGGCTATGAGTTGAGCGCGAAACATTTCGCGAAGTTCCTTGAGCCCATAGTGAACGAGATGCGAAAGATCCAATATGCTCTTTCCGACTATTGAATTTTTCCTGTTCTTCCTTGTCGTGTTTGCGGCAAGTTGGGCACTCAACAGCTATAACGCATCGAAAAAATGGCTCCTGCTGGCAGCGAGCTATTTTTTCTACGCCCAGTGGGACAAGATTTTTGTGTTCCTCTTGCTGGCGAGCGCATTGTGGAATTTCGGCGCTGCCTTGCTGATTGAACGTGCACGCGACAGCAGGCTTCTCAAGCCGGTGCTGATCTCAGCCGTAGGCGGTAATCTGCTGCTGCTCGGCTATTTCAAATATTACGACTTCCTCACCGCACAGATCGTCAATCTCTTCGCGCTTGCCGGTCTTCCCATTCATCTTGGGCAGACGGGCGTGGCTCTACCAGTTGCGATTTCCTTTCTCACCTTTCACGGCATTTCCTATATCGTGGATGTTCACCGCCAACAGGTCACAGCCTCGCGAAGCATCCGCGATGTGATGCTCTATATGGCATTTTTCCCGCATCTCGTGGCCGGCCCCATCGTGCGGGCCGCTGACTTCCTTCAACAGCTCGCAACAGCGCCCAAGGCGTCGAATATCCGGATTGGGGACAGCACGATCCTGATCCTCAGCGGCCTCTTCAAGAAGGTCATCGTCGCAGGACATCTCACGGCCTTTCTGGTGGATCCTGTCTTTGCTGACCCCAATTCCTATTCAAGCCTCGACCTTGTGCTGGCGGCCATTGCCTATGCGGTCGTGATCTATTGCGACTTCAGCGGCTATACGGATATCGCGATCGGCATTGCCAATCTGCTTGGCTATCACTTCCCGATGAATTTCAATCAGCCCTATCGCGCGCTTTCCCTGCAGGATTTCTGGCGGCGCTGGCACATCACGCTGTCAAGCTGGCTGCGGGATTATCTTTATGTGCCGCTGGGCGGCAACCGTTATGGCAGCTACAAGACCTATCGCAATCTGATGCTGACCATGTTGCTCGGCGGCTTGTGGCATGGGGCTGGTGCGCAATTCGTTGTATGGGGTGCATTGCATGGCGCAGGACTTGCCGTGGAACGTGCACTGCGTCTGAAACATGATGGGCTGGGCATGGTTCAGACAGTCTATCGCTGGGCCATCACCTTCACCTTCGTCGTGGTTGCGTGGATCTTTTTCCGTTCCCCCTCGCTTGAAGCCGCGCTTGATTATCTGCGCCTGCTCTTTGCCAGTGACATCGAGACCAGTATTCTCAAGCCCTTCATTCTGGCGCTCGTAGCGCTGGGAATGGCAATGCATTTCACGCCTGCCCATTGGCGGGACAAAGTTGCCACGGCGTTTGAGCGGCTGCATCTGGCAATACAAGTCATGATCATTGCCGGGGCAATCTGGCTCATGGCCCTGCTCGCGCCACCCGGCATTCCGCCTTTCATCTATTTCCAGTTCTAGGGATCCCCGATGACGAGGCTCACCGCACCTCTCACCCGCACCAGTGCCATCCTCGCTTTCACAAGCCTGCTCTTGCTGGTGTCGATGAAGTCATCCCTGATCGTCTGGCTCAATGATTTGCCAAGCAGCGCCTTTGTATCGACGCTGATTGACCTTGTGCAAACTCTCCCGGACTTTGGATTGGGAGACCTCTTCGAGACATGGCGTCAGCGTTTTCTCGACTGGCTGCGCAACTAGAGAATACCATTCTCCTTGAACCAGCGCTCAGCACCCGGATGCATGGGCACATCCATGGGCGTTGCATCTGTTTCCAGACCCAGATGTGCAACACCGACATGCGTACCTTCCTCCCACACCATTTCATCATGGCGGGCAGCAAGGGCCGCACAAATGTCATAGGCCATTTTCTCCGGCAGATCCGCGCGTGAATAAAGTGGCCAGCCGCTGAAGTCGATGCAATCATGGGCGGGAAAATGCGCGAAGCGCCCTGTATTCAGCCCCACCTTGCGCCAACCTATTTTCTGCAAGATGTCGAATGTGTCTGCCTCAAAGGGGATCAGATTGAAATCATGCGCAAGGGCTTCAGCGAGCCAGATGCTAATCCCCTCATCGAAGACAGCATCCAGAGTCCCATCGCGGATTGCATCGAGGCGGCGCTTGTCATTCGGAGGGCCGGCAGGATGGATGCGCCCACCCCAGCTTTCAATCTCCGCAAGACTCATCCCATAGATGGACAGCAATTGCTGAATGAGCACCAAGGTTGAATGGGTCGGATCTTCGCGCACTGAGATCTGCAGCGGATAACGTGCCTTTTTGACATCATGCAGTGAACGGAAACCCAGTGACGCGCGGATTGCCACGACGAAGCGGTCAACGCTGGGGTAATTGGCGATGATCCGCAGCGGCAAGGGACGCGCAAACAGGCCCGTGCCACGATAGGCCTGTGTGAGCAGCGCGGAAGGATTGACGAAAGCGACATCAACATCACCCGTTGCCACCGAATAGGCCATGACAGCCGAGCCGGTGGACAGGCTCATGGAGCGCTTGAAGCTCTCCCCTGCACCACTTCCCACGATGATCTGCATATCGCGATTGCCGCCATATTTTACTGCCGGATTGGCCGCAATATGCAAGCCGACTTCCCACAGGATGTTTGCCCGTTTGAAATTGGCGCCAGCCGGTAGCTTCAACATGGTTTTCCCCCATTCCTTTCGGCACAATAACGCGCAAGACCCGCCTGTCCACTCTTTGCCACTTGCGCGATTGGGGATAGGATTAGCACCAATAACAGAGCTGATCTGGGGAGAGAGATGCGCCTGCCCGTCCTGATATGCGCTGCGATGGCAGTGGTGACTTTGAGTGCCAAGGCCGATCCCATTGCCGATTTCTACAAGGGCAAAACCGTCACGGCGCTGGTTGGCGTTAGTCCGGGCGGTGAATATGATTTTCAGCTGCGCCTCGTCGCTCGCCATCTGGGCAAGCATATTCCCGGCAACCCCACCATCGTCCCGCAAAATATGACAGGCGCAACGGGCCTTGTGATGGCGAATTATCTGGCGCGCGTTGCCCCCAAGGATGGCACCTATATTGGCCTCATCCAGAATGGATTGCCAACGTCCCAGGCCGTCGGTTTGGAGGGTGTGCAATTTGATGCACGCCAATTCTTGTGGCTGGGCTCTGTTGCCCCTTCAAGCCAGACCATGTTCACCTGGAAGGACAGCGTAAAGACGATCGAAGAAGCCAAACGCGTGGAAGTCATCACCGGCGCCGTGGGCTCCTCCGGGATCACGCTGTCTTATCCGATGATGCTCAATGATCTTGTGGGGACCAAGTTCAAGATGGTTCTCGGCTATACGGGATCTGGCGCGATTGATCTGGCAATGGAGCGTGGCGAAGTGAGTGCCCGCGCCTCAAGCTGGGCGAGCCTGCGCAATTCCAAGCCGCACTGGATCAAGGACAAGCTCGTCAATGTGCTGGTTCATTCCGGGCCAAAACCCGCAGAGCTTGCTGGTGTGCCGAGCCTTGATGACCTCATCACCCATGCCGAAGACAAACAGGTCGCGCAAATCGTCACAACAGGTGACGCACTTGGTCATCCTTTCGCAACAACACCCGGTGCACCAGCCGAGCGCGTAGAAGCGCTGCGAAAGGCTTTTGCCGCCATGTTGCGTGACCCAGACTTCATCAAGGAAGCCGATGCGCGCGGCCTCATGATCAATCCTGTCAGCGCAGAGAGCCTCACGCAAAGCGTCAACAATGCATTGACTGCATCAGAGGCTGCGAAAAAGCGGGCGCGCAAATATTTTCAATGAGGTTCAGGCAAAACAGTCGCTGCAATCGACTTGTCCAGATCCTCAAATTCGAAATAGCGGATGGTTTCGTAAAGTTCAGCGCGGGTCATCATCTGCGGGACCAGTGCTTCCGCAGTCCCGCGTGAGGCCAGTTCTGCATAAAGCTTGCGATGTACGGCGCCGGCCAGCCGCAAGGCACTGACGGGCCAGATCACCATTTTGAAGCCGAAAGATTCGAACTGCTCAGCCGTGAAGAAAGGCGTGCGGCCAAATTCCGTCATATTGGCCAAAAGAGGCGCATCCATGCGGCTGGCAAATTCGCGGAACATAGCCTCGCTCGTGAGCGCTTCGGGGAAGATCGCGTCAGCGCCCGCGCGCAGATAAAGATTGGCACGCTCGACCGCGCGATCCATACCCTCGCTGGCAACCGCATCGGTGCGAGCTATGATGTAGAGATGACGACGCGCCTTGCGGGCCGCTGCAATCTTCTCCGCCATCTCCTGCGGGGATGCGAGGCGTTTGTCATTTAGATGGCCGCATTTCTTCGGCAGGATCTGATCCTCGATATGAACCGCACCTGCACCAGCCTCCTCGAAGCTGCGCACCATATGCATCACATTGAGCGCCTCGCCATAGCCCGTGTCGCCATCAACGAGAATGGGCAAATCACTCGCCCGCGCCATTTGCCGGATGAAAAAGCAAACATCCTCGATGGTGATGACACCAAGATCGGGCAAGCCCATGGAGGCGGACATGGCCGCCCCGGACAGATACAGGGCCTCAAAGCCTGCACCTTTGGCCTGCAAGGCACTCAGGCCGTTATAGGCCCCCGGCAACTGGAGGATCCGGGGGCCTTCGAGCAAGGCCCGGAACCGGTCTCCAGCGGGCGTTTCTGCCCTATTTTCAGCGAGAAATGATGTCACGGTGGCCTCCCTCTCCGGTCCCAAGTCACCAGAAAGACTGATTGATCGCAAGCATGGCTTTGATGCACAAATGTTATCAATCAATTGTTTATTTGCATTTTACGGATGGAAGCTGGCGCTATAAGAGGCAAGCATGGACGATCAAAAGACATCCCCCACCAGCGCCCAGAGCGCTCCGAAAACCAGCCCGCGCTCCCGCTGGACGCGCGTGCCATGCGTCTTGATGCGCGGGGGAACCTCGCGCGGCCCCTATTTTCTGGAAAGCGATCTGCCGAGCGATCCCGCGGCGCGTGACCAGGTTTTGCTGGCTGCGATGGGGTCTCCACATCAGCTGCAGCTTGATGGTTTGGGCGGCGCCAATCCGCTGACGAGCAAAGTCGCCATCGTGTCGAAAGGCACGGTGCCGGGTGCTGACGTGGATTATCTCTTTGCGCAAGTGTCGATCCACGAAGCCATTGTCGATACCAGCCCCAATTGCGGCAACATGCTTTCGGGTGTCGGGCCCTTCGCCATTGAAAGCGGCCTCGTGCAGGCGCGCGATGGCGAGACGGTCGTGCGCATCTATAACCGCAACACCAAGAGCATGATCGAGGCGACGATCCAGACGCCGGGCGGCGAGGTCGAGTATGAAGGCACGACGCTGATTGATGGCGTCAATGGTCCCGCAGCACCCATACGCCTTTCTTTTGGCGATGCAGCTGGCGGCAAGACGGGTGCCCTGTTCGCGACCGGCCAGCGTCGTGAAGAAATCAACGGCGTGGCGGTGACACTGATCGACTATGCCATGCCGATGATGTTGCTTGCAGCCTCATCGGTTGGCCTGCGCGGCGACGAAACCCCGGCCGAAATTGATGCAAACAAAGCTTTGTTTGAGCGGCTTGAGGCAATGCGCCTCGAAGCTGGTCGGCGCATGAAGCTTGGTGATGTGCGGGGCAAGGTGATCCCCAAGATTGGTCTGCTCTCGGCACCGCGTAATGGTGGGTCCATCACCTCGCGCTATCTGGTTCCAGACTCCTGCCATCGCAGCCATTCTGCAACCGGCGCGCTCTGCGTTGCCGCGGCAGCCAAGATCGAAGGCACCGTTGCCCATGATCTTGCTGTGCTGAATGGTGACGCTCCTGTGGTGATTGAACATCCCTCAGGCAAAATCGAGATCGCCATGAAGGCGGCGGAGGGGCAAATCACGCGCGCAGAATTTGTCCGCACTGCGCGTCGCATCTTTGAAGGGCATCTGCTGGTGCCATCTCGACTCTATCAAACCAACTGAGGAAAGAGTTTCGTCATGATCAATCGTCGCTCCTTTTCGCTCGGCCTTGGCGCAAGCATGGCTGCTTTCTCTGCTCCAGCCATTGCACAGAGCTACCCCGACAAGCCCATCAAGCTGATTGTCCCCTATGCTGCTGGTGGCGGCACGGATGCTATCGCCCGCCTCATCGCCAATGCGGTTGGTGAAAAGCTGGGCCAGACCATGGTGGTGGAAAATAACGGCACTGCGGGCGGCAATGTTGCTTCACAAATCGCAGCCAACGCACCGCCGGATGGCTACACGGTGCTGATGGCCAATCAGGGCCCAATGGTCGTCAATCCGCATCTGTTCAAGAATCTGAAGGTTGATCCGCTCAAGGCTTTCGACCCGGTTGTGCTGATCACCTCTGCCCCGCTCGTGCTTGTGGTGCCGGCCAAGTCACCCATCACGACGGCCGCACAATTCATCGAACATGCCCGCAAGAACCCAGGCAAGCTTAGCTATGGCAGCGCAGGCAATGGCTCAGCGAGCCATCTCGCCGTGGTGCTGCTTGCACAGATGGCGAAGCTCGACATGTCCCATGTCCCCTATCGTGGCGCAGGTCCGGCCCTGAACGATCTTGTCGCAGGCCAGACCGATTTCATGATCACCACCCTTCCTTCAGTTGCTGGCCAGATTGACGGCAAGACGGTTCGTGCCCTTGCGGTCACGACCGCTGCGCGCACCAAGCGCTTCCCTGATGTGCCCACACTCTCTGAGATCGGCGTGACGGGCTATGAAAGCGGTGCATGGTATGGCTTCGTCGTGCCCAAGGGCACGCCTGCGGCTGTCGTTGACAAGCTGCGCACCGCCACCGTCGATGCCATCAACACAAGCATCGTTCGCGATCGTTTCGCCAATGAAGGGGCTGACCCGCTCGGCATTGCTCCAGACAAATTTGCCGAGATGATGCAGCGTGAGTCCGCGCGTTGGGCTGAAGTGCTGAAGACCGCCAATATCGAAATGAACTGATCCATAGGAAGGCCCCTTCGGGGGCCTTCTTTTTTCGAGCCGCACATGCGCCTCAATTTCGAACTTCTCGATCTGCGCGCCTTTCTGGCGGTGAAAGATCTTGGCGGCTTTCATAAAGCAGCCGAGCATCTGGGCCTGTCACAACCAGCCCTTTCCCGCCGCATCCAAAATCTGGAAGCCGCCATTGGCGCGCCGCTTTTTGAACGCTCCACCCGCAAGGTCATCCTGACCGCAATCGGTCGCGGGCTGGAACCGCTGGTGCGGCGGATGATCGACGAATTCGAAACCTCGCTTCTCTCCCTCGGTGATCTTGGTCATCAACAACAGGGCCAGGTGAATATTGCCTGTATTCCCACGGCAGCTTTCTATTTCCTGCCGCGTGTGGTGCAGGCATTCAATGCGCTCTATCCCCGCATTCGCTTTCGTATCGTTGATGAAGGTGCCAATGCCTGTCTTGCCAGCGTTGCGAGTGGGGAGGTTGAATTCGGTCTCAATCTGATCGGCGCCTCAGACCCTGATCTCACTTTCACGCCTCTCACAGAAGATCCTTTCGTCCTTGCCTGCAGACGGGATCATCCGCTCGCCAATGTGGATGAGCTGACATGGCGCGATCTGGCTGGCATCCAGCTTATTGGCGTAAGCCGAGCCAGCGGTAACCGGATCCTGCTGGAAACGGCCTTGATGAAAAACAATATCCAGCTGCAATGGCTCTGCGAGGTGAACCATCTCTCCACCTCGCTTGGCCTCGTTGAAGCGGGATTGGGCGCGTCGGTGCTGCCTAAACTTGCCACGCCGCAAGGCGACCATCCAATCATCGTGACGAAACCCATCAAGGCTCCGGTCCTGACACGCACGATCGGTATTGTGGAGCGCCGTCACAGCCGCCTCTCACCCGCCGCTCAACGATTCCGCGATATGCTTGCTGCCAGCTGGCAATGATCAGCCATGAATGCCCGGCGCCTCATGGCCGGTGCGGGCGACATATTCGGTATAGCCGCCGCCATATTGATGGACACCATCGGGCGTCAGCTCAAGCACCCGATTGGAAAGTGCCGCCAAGAAGTGCCGATCATGCGAGACGAAAAGCATCGTGCCTTCATAATCAGCAAGCGCCTTGATCAGCATCTCCTTGGTTGCCATGTCGAGATGGTTTGTCGGTTCGTCAAGAACCAAAAAATTTGGCGGATCATACAGCATCTTCGCCATGACCAGACGCGCTTTCTCTCCGCCTGATAAAACGCGACACCGCTTCTCAACATCATCACCAGAGAATCCGAAGCACCCAGCCAATGCCCGCAATGATCCCTGCCCCGCTTGCGGGAACGAGGCTTCGAGCGATTCAAAGATCGTCTCCTCGCCATCCAGCAGCTCCATCGCATGTTGAGCAAAATAACCAAGCTTCACGCTGCCACCAATGGTAACGCTGCCCTGATCAGGATCAGTGGTGCCCGTCACAAGTTTCAGCAAGGTCGATTTTCCCGCACCATTGACACCCATGACGCACCAACGCTCCTTGCGCCGAATGCCGAAGTCCAGCCCTTCATAAATGATGCGGCTGCCATAGGACTTGTGCACGTTCTTCAATGTCACGACATCATCACCCGAACGTGGAGCGGGTGGGAATTCGAACAGAATTGTCTCTCTCCGCTTCGGCGGCTCGACACGTTCTATCTTGTCGAGCTTCTTCACACGGCTTTGCACCTGTGCTGCATGAGATGCACGCGCCTTGAAGCGCTCGATAAATTTGATCTCCTTGGCAAGCATCGCCTGCTGGCGTTCAAATTGCGCCTGTTGCTGCTTTTCATTCTGAGTGCGTTGCTGCTCGTAAAATTCATAGTCACCCGAATAGCTATTCAGCCCACCCCCATCAATCTCGATGATCTTGTTGATGATGCGATTCATGAACTCGCGGTCATGCGAAGTCATCAAAAGCGCGCCGTCATAGCCTTTCAGAAAGTTCTCAAGCCAGATGAGGCTTTCGAGATCAAGATGGTTTGAGGGCTCATCGAGCAGCATCACGTCGGGGCGCATCAGCAGAATGCGGGCAAGGGCCACACGCATCTTCCAGCCGCCGGATAGATTGCCGACATCCCCATCCATCATCTCTTGAGAGAAGCTCAAACCAGCCAAAACTTCGCGTGCGCGGCCATCCAGCGCATAACCATCCAGCTCTTCGAAGCGTGCTTGCACTTCGCCATAGCGCATGATGATTTCGTCCATATGATCTGCCTGATCTGGATCAGCCATCTGTGCTTCCAGCTCGCGCAGCTCCGCTGCCACCTCACTGACCGGGCCAGCCCCCTCCATCACTTCTGCAACCGCGCTGCGACCGCTCATCTCACCGACATCTTGGCTGAAATAGCCAATGGTGACACCGCGATCGACACTCACCTGCCCCTCGTCTGGCAGCTCTTGCGCTGTGATCATGCGAAACAGCGTCGTCTTGCCAGCGCCATTGGGACCGACAAGTCCAACTTTCTCGCCACGCTGAAGCGCAGCCGACGCCTCGATGAAGAGGATCTGGTGACCATTTTGTTTGGAAATGCTCTCAAGTCGAATCATGGCGGCTTCGCGAAGTTGGGGATGCCGCGCCTTATGGCACGGTCAGCGCCCATTCGCGAGCCTCACTTTTCCTGAACGGGAGACAGGATCTTGGGATCCAGCGCGCTGAGCGCCAGCAGATCTGCAGGCAGATCAAGCCCAGCCCGGCGAAGGTCTTGCGCTGCCTTGCGGCAGTTCAGCACATCCTTCTGCCCGCTTGCATCGCGCGCGGCCTGCAGCGCATCCGCGCTGGCCTGACCGGGCGCAGGAGCGGCCACATCCTTGGGCGGCGGCGCTGCAGCTTGAGGCTTTGGATTGGGCTCGCCCGTTTTCGCGCTCTCCTGAGCACCCGCCTGTGGCCCCGCAGCTCCCGGTCCACCATGCGTCACAGGGCCGCTGATGCCGGATGACTGTTGTGGCTGATTACTTCCCCCCGGCGTGGGTCGCGCACCTTTAGCTGGTGCTTGAACAGCCGTGGCAGCCTCCTTGGGCGGTTGAGACGTCGATGTCTCCTGCTTGGCCATGAAGTTTGACAACTCGACACAAAGATCTGCGCGAGGAGCTTGCGCAAGGCTTATACCCGGTGGCAGGCAAGCCAAGGGAATGAGGCAGAGCCACTTCATAGAAGATCCCTCTCGCGTGTCGGCGCTGATGGTCTGGCATCCCGACGCGGCCCGGCGACCTCTTCGGCCCATTGGTCATGATGCTGACGCGCCCATCCAAGATCGACAGTGCCAGAGCCCATCGCTTCGAAGGCCCCCTGCATACCTATTGTACCGATATAGATATGGGCCAAAATCCCGGCGATGAAGAGAACACCGATGAAGCCATGAATGATGCCTGTCAGCTGCATTCCATTCACATCGACCCAACGCAAGGGGAAGAGCAGCACAAGACCAGACGCAAACATCAGCAAGGAGCCTATAACGACACTCCAGAACATCAGCTTCTGGCCGCCATTAAAACGGCCTGCATGTATCTCGCTCTGATGTCGAACCAAGCCGCCACCGGCCCGAAACCATGACCAATCGGTGCGGCGAAACATATTGTCACGAACCCAAAAGACGAACATCAAGGCCACGCCAATGACGAAGGGCCAGGCGAAAAAGTTATGCGCATATTTGGCCCATTGGCTGATCTGACCAAACACCAGCGGATCAACAAGTGGCTCGATCACGCGCTTGCCAAAAATATAATTGAGACCACTCAGCGCGAGAATGATGAAAGAGACGGCCACCAGCCAATGCGTAAACCGCTCGACTGGCTTGAAGCGCACGATCTTGGTGCCTGTCGGACGCTCCAGCGACCGCGTAGGACCAACAAGCAGATAGAAGGCCAGAATGCCAAGCACCATCAGGGCAATGACAATGCCACCAATCCATGGCAGCCAGACTTCGTGCAACTCACGCCAGTCGCGCCCCTGCGGCTGAATCAGGATTTGCGCATTGGCATCAGGGATCGAAACGCGCCCGCCTATTCTGCTGTCTTGTCGAAACAGCATCTCTTCATTGACCGATTGTGTGGTGGGATTAGGCCCCACAGACTTGTCCTGCGCGACCAATGGCAAGAACAGGGTCACGCTTATGAGCAAGAAGAGCGACAGCAGGACGGCTTTGCGCATCACTCACCTCAAATGCTGATGGTTTCCCGATAAGCAGTTCGCCAACCCCATGCACCGGACCCATAACCACGCTGAAGAACCCGCTCCCGATAGATGCGCGCGATGATGTCGCCATCCCCAGCCAGCAGAGACTTGGTCGAACACATCTCCGCGCATAAAGGCAACTTGCCTTCTGCAAGGCGGTTCGAGCCATATTTCTCATATTCGATTTCGGAAAGATCTGCTTCCGGCCCGCCCGTGCAATAGGTGCATTTGTCCATTTTTCCGCGTGATCCGAAATTTCCCACGCGTGGATATTGGGGCGCGCCAAAAGGACAGGCATAGAAGCAATAGCCGCAGCCGATGCAAATATCCTTGGAGTGCAACACAACGGCATCATCCGTCGCATAAAAGCAATTCACGGGACATACAGCTGCGCAAGGAGCATCGGTGCAATGCATACAAGCCATCGTGACTGATCGTTCACCCGGCTTTCCATCATTGATCGTGACCACGCGCCGCCGGTTGATGCCCCAAGGCACTTCATGTTCATTCTTGCAGGCCGTCACACAGGCATTGCATTCAATGCAACGGTCCGCATCACACAGAAACTTCATCCGGGCCATATCAACCTCCGCTCATGATGTGCGGATCTGGCAAAGGGTCGCCTTGGGTTCCTGCATCCCCGTCACAGGATCAAAGCCATAGGTCGTCACCGTGTTCGCACATTCACCCAGCACGACCGGGTCAGTCCCGCTTGGATAAAAGCGCCGCATATCCTGCCCCTGATACCAACCCGAAAAATGGAAGGGCATCCAGGCGACCCCGCGTCCCACACGCTCTGTCACAAGCGCTTTCACACGGATGCGGGCATTGTTTTCTGGTCCATAGACCCACACAAATTGTCCATCCTTGATGCCGCGATCCGAAGCATCCTGAACATTCACTTCGACATACATGTCCTGCTGCAACTCTGCGAGCCAGCGATTCGAGCGCGTTTCCTCGCCGCCGCCTTCATATTCTACAATGCGCCCACTCGTCAGAATGATCGGATATTCCTTGCCGAGATTGCGATCAACGACAGCTTTCTGCACTGAGAAGCCGATATTGGGGATACGGAATTGGCGTTCATCCGGCCGCGTTGGATATTTCGCCACGAGATCGGCGCGTGGCGTATAGACAGGCTCGCGATGGATCGGCACAGGATCGGGTAAATTCCAAGCATTCGCACGCGCTTTGCCATTGCCATAAAACATCACGCCGTGATCCATGCATACGCGCTGAATGCCCCCGGACAGATCAGTAGCCCAGCTGACAGCGTCCACATTATTTCCGCCAATTCGCGCAATAGTGTCCCGTTCCTCCTGAGAGAGATCACCCTCCCAACCAAGCTTCTTCAAGATGCCAAAGGTGATCTCAGGATGACCATCTGTCAGTTGCGAACCTTGCGGATAGGAGTTCTCTGCCAGCAGAGTTTCGCCTGCGCGCTGCACGCCAAAACGCGCGCGGAATGCTCCACCACCCTCCTTCACCGGCAGGCCTGTATTGTAAAGCACATGGGAGCCAGGATGCCTGACCTCAGGCTTGCCCCAACAAGGCCATGGCAATCCGTAGTAATCGCCGCCGATTTCCGGCTCCTCCTTGGGTGCGCGCAAGGTGACAAGATCGAACTTGGCCTGATTGCGCAGATGCGCTTTCAGTCGCTCCGGGCTTTGCCCGCAATAACCGGTTGACCATCCGCCACGATTGATCTCCCGCAAGATATCTTCGGCCTCAGGTTCCTTGCCATTGACCTTGATGTGTTTGAACATCCGATCCGCAAAACCAAACTTTTCGGCCAGACGATAGATGACTTCATAATCGGTCTTTGACTCAAAAATCGGTTCAACAATCTTCTCGCCCCATTGCAAAGACCGATTGGAAGCAGTGCGTGACCCTTCCATCTCAAGTGATGTTGCGATGGGAAGAAGATAAAGATTGTCCTTAATCGCATTCAGTGCCGCAAACGTCGTTGGATGCGGGTCAGCAACCACGAGCAATTCAAGCCTGGACATGGCTTTCACAGATTCAGGAATACGCGTCACCGTATTACCGCCATGCCCAAAGACCATCATCGCCTTCAATGTTGTGCGTTGATCAATCTCTTCGGCGGGAAGATTGACGGCATCAAACCAACGTGTCGAGGTGATGCCGGGTGTCTCCATATTTTCCTTGCGCGAACGCGCCTTGCGTCCAGCCATTGCAGGCACCTCATCAAATCGGGCCTGCAACCAGTCATATTCAACATCCCACACCCGCGCCCAATGACGCCATGCGCCCTCCACCAGACCATAGTAAAGCGGGAGGGTCGTGACATCGAGACCAAGATCCGTAGCGCCTTGAACATTGGTGTGACCGCGGAAAATATTTGCTCCGGTTCCGGGCTTGCCAACATTGCCGGTTGCAAGACAAAGAATGCAAAAGGCACGGACATTCGCGGTGCCGACCGTGTGTTGTGTTGCGCCCATGCACCAAATGAGAGTTGAGGGCTTTTCCTTCGCAAACATTTCGGCAACGCGCTTTAATTGCGCACCCGGAATACCGGTTACACGTTCTGTTTCATCAGGTGTCCATTTCTCCACTTCTTTGCGTACGGCGTCCATGACATAGACGCGCTGGGCAATGAATTCCTTGTCCTCCCAGCCATTCTGAAAAATATGCCATAAAATGCCCCAGATGACGGGAATATCTGTGCCCGGACGCAATCGCACATATTCCGTCGCATGGGCAGCTGTTCGCGTGAAACGGGGATCAATCACGATCATATTCGCGCGGTTGATCTCTTTACCTGCAAGCACATGCTGCATGGCAATCGGATGGGCCTCAGCCGGATTGCCTCCCATGATAATCATGGTCTTTGAATTGCGAATATCGTTATAGCTATTGGTCTGCGCCCCATAGCCCCAGGTATTTGCAACACCTGCGACAGTGGTTGAATGACAAATCCGCGCTTGATGATCGACGGAGTTCGTACCCCAAAAGGCGCCGAGCTTGCGAAACAGATAGGCCGCTTCATTGGTGAACTTTGCAGAACCGAGCCAATAAGTGCTGTCAGCCCCATGTTTCTCCCGGATCGCAAGTACCTTCTGCGAGATCTCATCAATGGCCTGATCCCACGACAAGCGCTGCCATTGACCATTCACAATCTTCATCGGATAGCGCAGACGCCGATCACCATGCACCAATTCACGGATAGATGCGCCTTTCGCGCAATGGGTGCCGCGATTGATCGGGCTCTCCCATGATGGCTCCTGCCCCACCCATACGCCCTTCACAATCTCAGCACTCACCGTGCAACCGACCGAGCAGTGGGTGCAGATGTTTTTCTTGATGACGATGTCTGAGCCAGTGGCGGACGTGCCGGCAGCTTTGGCCTTTCGAACCATAGTTGGCGCCGACGCAAGCGCTGCCATTCCGGATGCTGCAAGGCCAGATCGCCGCAGGAAGCTTCGGCGGTCTAGCACAGCGCTTCCGAGAGCCTCAATTCTTGGGAGTGCGCTTCCCCGGCGTTTGACGAGCATGGCTCTGCCTCACTTCTTCTTCAACGTCTCATAGCCATTGGTGCGATAGAAGGCCTGCACATCGGCAGCATCCGAGCGGTAACGAGCGCGGCGCTCATCTTTCCCCGGATCATAGGCATGTGCTTCATCGACGGAGGCCGCCAGCCCCAGTGAGACACCCGCAGCAAGCCCGACGCCGCCCCCTTTTTTGATGAGGCTTCGTCGCGTGAGTTTGGAATGAGATGACATGGCACACCTGCACCTAACAGGTGAGCATAACGCTTGAAGAGGTTGATTAGATCCGCTCAGTTAGCTCTGAGACGCCATCAACTCGCGCACATAATCGGCGAAGCTTTTGCTCGGCCGGCCCAACAGCCATTGCAATACATTTCCGTTACCGGCAAGGCCGTGGTGGTCATAATGTTCATTCATGATGCGCAGCGTTTCAACACGCCAGTCCGGCAGTCCATTGGCGCGCGCACGCTCAGCAGAAAGCTGGATGTCAATTCGCTCAGCACGAATGCTGCGGCCAAGCTCGCGCGAGATGATGGCCGCACAATCTTCCTGCGTTAGAACCTGCGGGCCGGCGAGTTCATAAATAGCGCCCTTATGGCCGGGCTCCGTCAGCACCGTGGCAGCCGCAGTTGCGAGGTCATCGAGATGGACGAGACTGAAAGGTGCAGTCGTCGAAAACGGAAAGGCATGTATGCCTGTCTTTAGAAGGGACGACCACACCGTTTCCAGATGTTGCATATAGCGACCAGGCTGCAGGATCGTGTAGTCGAGGCCGCTGTCAATCAACACCCCTTCCGCTTTTTGCTTGCGCTGGTGATGCGGCACATGGGCATGAGGATGCAGGACACTCCACATAACGTAATGCCGCACGCCAGCAGCGCACGAGGCTGAGATCAGATCATTGGCAATTTGATCTTCCTGCGGATGCATGGGCGGGCAAATATGCAAGACGCTATCAATCCCCTGCAGCGCATGGCTTAACGAAGCCTTGTCAAGCAGGTCCCCGACGACGACCTCCCTTGCGCCAGCCTCGATGAGCGCCGCACGTGTTTCTTCCCGGCGAACAAATGCACGCACATTCGCACCGCGCTCTGCCAGCCTGCGCACGGATTGCATCGCAGACTTGCCAGAAGCCGCTGTCACAAGCACCCGATCCCCAGCCATTCCAGCCCCGCTTAATCAGTCAGCTTCATATTGGCAGCCTTGGCGACATCCTTCCAAAGCTGAACTTCCCGCTCCACTGTTTTGCCCATGACATCAGGCGCCCCACCAAATGCACTCATGCCCTGAAGCGCAAGCTTGTCCTTCATCGCCTTGTCCGTGAGGATCTCATTGATGGCGGCATTGAGCCTACGAATGATCGGCTCCGGCGTCTTGGCGGGCGCAAAGACGCCAACCCACTGGATCGCTTCCACATCGCTATAGCCAGCTTCCGAAAGGGTCTGGGTGTTTGGCGAGCGCGGATCTCTTTCGCTGCCCCCGACGGCTAGCGCGCGAATGGCACCAACTTCGATCTGCGGCAGCGTCACCTGCCCCGACAACACGGACAGATCCACATCGCCTTGCACCAAAGCCTGAAGCGCAGGTGCGCCACCACGGAAAGGAACATGGGTAATCTTCACGCCTGCTTTGAGGTTGAAGAGTTCCGCGATGAATTGCGTTTGGCTACCGAAGCCAGGGGACGAATAATTCAGCTTGCCGGGCTCTTTCTTGGCGAGCGCGACAAACTCACCGAGCGTCTTGGCCGGCAGTTTGCTGTTGACCACGAAGAGCATCGGATCGCGCGCGATCATGATGATCGGCGCAAGATCCTTGACCGTGTCAAAGGACAGGTTCGGATTAACAGCAGGTGCAACAGCATGTGAGGATGCGACGACAAGCAGCGTGTGACCATCAGGCTCAGCCCGCACAACGGCCTGCGTACCTACTGCGCCGCCCGCACCACTGCGATTGTCGATCAGAATATTTCGGCCAAGGCGTTTCTCAAGCTCAGGCTGCAACAGACGCGCAGCAGCATCGACAATGCCGCCCGGCGGAAATGGCACGATGATCTGCAGATTACGACTCGGATAATCTTGCGCCTGCAGAGGACCACTCATCAACGCAAAGACCAGCGACGCGCAAACGTGACGCAGCTTCATTCCATTTCCTCCTGTCTGGCAGACCGCTTGGACGCGGGGCCCGGAGCCTATCTAGCGCAAAAGCGAATGAAACGGAAACCACGCCCGCCATCACCCTTGCGCGAGCCGGCTGAGAAGGGCTGAAAACTGGTCAGCTGACAGGCTCCTCCATGCGCCCCCAGCTGAACAGCCGAATCAAGGATGGATCAAGAGCCGCCGATCCGTTCAGCCGATTGCCGGGGTTGCCTCGCAGGGGCGGTCCCACGAGAGCGGCTCTTCGGCAGATCCACTGGCAGACAAAACAGGTCAACCCAGAAAAAACAAACCAGCCATACCGAGACTGCCGACCAGGATGCGCCACCACGCGAAGAAGGTGAAACCATGACGGGAAACAAATTGCAGAAATCCACGAACGACAAAAAGGCCCGTGATGAAAGCTGACACAAACCCGATCGTAATCAGCGTGACGTCATGGGCATCAAGCAGTTTGTGATTTTTATACAGATCATAGGAAAAGGCACCAATCATCGTGGGCATGGCCAGAAAGAAAGAAAATTCCGCTGCAGCGCGCTTTGAAGCACCAAGATACATGGCCGACACGATGGTT
>CAZLBA010000011.1:17524-24908 GCA_964557555.1 uncultured Beijerinckia sp. | reverse complement strand
TAGCGACACATTGAAACACGCCGATCAGCAAGGCCGTCTTCAATGGCAATTCCATCACATCATCATAGCGGGGCTTCAGATCACTTTCCTCCACAGCGAGCAAAATGAGGCCACCAGCAATCAGCATTGTGCAAACGATCATCGGATCAAACAGTACTGACTTGATCAGCGAGTGAAACATCGCGCCCATTATTGCTGCTGGCAAGAAGGCCAGAAAAACGGCCACGACGAAACGCCGACACAGATCATTGTCTCTCAAGCCAAGCAGGATGAGGATGATCTTGCGCGCATAGACGAGAAGGATTGCGAGGATCGCACCCAGCTGCACCAGCACCTCAAAGGTCTTGCCCTTGGATTCAAAGCCAAGAAAATGACCGATCAAAAGCAAATGGCCAGTCGATGAAACGGGCAAAAACTCCGTCAGCCCCTCAACGCCACCCAGCACCAAAGCCTTGACTGCATCCAACATGGACAAATCCCTCGCCCCGCCCATATTGTGCTGGTTAACCCATCTCACGCCCTTAGGCAAAAAGCTTAGAGTCAGGGCGAAACGCTACCATCCCACTTCAACGGATAGGCTGGGCGCCTGTTTGGTCAGGAGCAGTTTGCAGCTTCCACAGCGCGGGAAGCCTCGCAATGCCGCATTGACCGGCCGCTATCATTTTTTCTGATGCCCTTCTGAAAATACCTTATTGGATTTCTGATCATGGCAGCGCGATAGAAGACGGGTTGGGAGGTCCTGTCATGATATTTCTGCGCAACACTTGGTACATGGCGTTTTGGTCGGAAGCACTGGTTAGCAACCAGCTCGTATCGCGGCGCATTCTGAATGAGCCTTTGGTGTTCTTTCGCGACCACCATGGCCATGTGACCGCCTTGGTTGACGCATGTCCTCATCGTTTTGTGCCGCTGCATTTGGGGAGCCTGACAACGGAAGGCAACATCCGCTGCGGTTATCATGGGCTTGAGTTCAATAGCGCGGGCGAGTGCGTACGCAATCCACACGCTTCAGGAAAAATCCCTCCAGGCGCCTCTGTCAAATCTTACCCGCTCCTCGAAAAACACAGCATCATTTGGATCTGGATGGGAGAGCAGCCGCCCAACCCTGAGTTAATTCCGGACTTCAGCATCTTCGATACCGCCGATCCAGCTATCGTCTCCAAACGCGAGTGGATGCTGATGAATGCGAACTACATGCTGATCAATGAGAACCTGCTCGATTTGAGTCATGCTTCTGTCTTGCATCACGGCATTTTGGGGAACGAAGAAATGATCCCCGCGGAAATCAAGGTTCAGCAAACAGGAAGACAAATTCGTGTGTCGCGCTGGATGCCCAGAGTGCCAGCGCCTGCTCTCTATGATCAACTCTATAAGCGGGACGGCGGGATCGTCGATATTTGGGCTGATCAGCGTTTTGATTGTCCCGGATGTTTTCTGAACGATACAGGTGCAACCGATCCGAATATGCCCCGCACATCTGGAACAGGGGTTTATGGAACCCACTTTCTCACGCCTGAGACCGAGGTTACCACCCACTATCATTTTGCAGCCGTCCGACAGAATCCCATCAGCTGGGGTGAACCAATCGATAGTGAGTTAAAGATCGTGTTGTCTGATCTCAGGCGTCAAGCATTCGAGAATGAAGATAAAGTCATGATAGACGCACAACAACGGACGTTCAGCGATCCCCACATAGACACATCTCGTCCAGTCTCCCTGGAAGTGGATATCGGTCCCGCAAAATGCCGCCAATTGATGTCGAAGTTAATACGGGAAGAGGCGTCCAATCAGTAAGGAAACTCGCAATACACCGGTGTTGATGGTAAAAGCGGTGAGGGAATCGACGATGCTTATTGATCCTCGCCATCTATCAATCCTTCTGGCCATTCACCGGAACGGGTCATTTAGCAAAGCCGCTGAGGCGCTGAACCTGTCACAGCCGGCCTTGTCTGCTGCAGTCGCCGGGCTGGAGCATGCTGTTGGCGGAAAAGTTCTCAACCGCTCGCCAAAAGGTGCGACGTTAAACGATCTTGGCCAGAAACTGGCGCTCCATGCACTGACGATTGAAAACACTGTTCGTGCTGCAGTGGAGGACGTTCACCGGCATCGGACAGGTGCTTCTGATAGGCTGATGCTAGGTGGTACGCCAATAGCGCTTATAAAATACGCTGTACCAGTTATATCGGCGTTGATAGCCGTGCAGCGAATAAGTTTCGAAATCACGGAATCCGCAGAAGATGAACTGCTAGACCTCCTCAGAGCGGGAAGCATAGATCTTTTTCTTGGAACCGTTGGCACATCGGATCCATCGGAAGACCTAATAGAAATTCCATTATCCTCCGTTTCGCTCTCAGCCTTCGTAAGGAAGGCGCATCCTTTGGTGAGGCAACATGCCTTACACTTGGATTCTATCGCGACCTGGAATGGTCCTTGGGCACTGCCGGTTCAGGGAAGTGGCTTCAGACGTCACGTTGAAACTGTCTTCGCGGCGACGGCCATCATGTTCCCGATGAACTACATCGGATGCCACACGATTGCAGTTCAGAAAGAGCTGACGATCCGTATGGATTGTATAACAATCCTGCCTCCTGAGGCCGCCGCCCTTGAAGTTGAGAACGGACTGCTTGTGGAGTTGCCCCTTCCGGTCGGAAACATAACGCGCGTGATTGGCATCAAGCATCTCAAGCACAAGGCACTATCACCGGTAGCGCAGCTATTTATCGACGCAGCTCGCGACGTCGCTGCGATGCAAGGCCCACCGCAGCACATGCGATAGCGGACCAGCGCTGACGCAGCAAACAAGTGTATTGGGAAAGCTGTATTGAAAACCCTGCCAAGCCCCTAACCACTGCTGGAGTGTGGAGCCGAAAGGAATCCAAGATTCAGGGGTAATTGGCACGCCCAACGGGACTCGAACCCGTGTCTTCACCGTGAAAGGGTGATGTCCTAGACCGCTAGACGATGGGCGCAGCCGTCGGAGCGATTCAGAACCGCGCCGGGACGAGCGGACCTATAAAGGTGCAGCTCGCCCAATGCAAGAAGGCAAATCGGAAATTTGCGCGCCTTAAACATGCTCCACGGCGACGATCCCCGGAACAGCCTTCAAAGCCCCGGCAATCTGGGGGGAAACCGAAAAGCGGCCGGGCAGCTTCACCTCAATTTCGCTGGCAGCGGCGTCCATCATCAGCACGAGGGAGACCTCCCCATCCCCACGTTGGGTCAAGCGCTGCTGGATGGAGGGCAGCGCGGTCTCATCCCGCAGGAAGATACGCAAGCCCTTCTGGACGCGGGTGGCCGCCTTTTCGAGCGGCTCGACCGTCACAATCCGGGCCCGTACATCCTCACCCTCGACATTGGCCTGAAGGGAAGCGAGCACGACAGAGCCCTTTTCCAGAACCTCGCGGAACTGGTTGAGACCCTCCTGGAAAATGATCGCTTCATATTGGCCGGTCGGGTCGGACAGGGTCACGATGCCCATCTTGTTGCCCGACTTGGTCCGCCGCTCAGCACGGTCGAGCACGGTTGCCGCGAGGCGGCCTGCCGTGGCGCCCTGTTTCACAGAACGGGAAAACTCGGCCCAGCGCTGCACGCGCAAACGGTCCAGCACTTGCGCATAATCATCGAGAGGATGGCCTGAGAGGAAGAAGCCGACCGCCTCAAATTCACGACGCAGCTTTTCAGATGCAGCCCAAGGCTGGCTCTTGGGCGGCACGAAGCGTTCTTCGACCGCATCCGCACCAAATAATCCACCCTGCCCCTGCGCCCGGTCTTCCTGTGAGCGATTGGCAATAGCGAGAATGGTTTCAACGGACGCGAAAGCGCGCGAACGATCCGGCTCCAACTCATCGAAAGCGCCCGCTGCCGCAAGGCTTTCGAGAACTTTCTTGTTCACCTCGCGCGGATTGATGCGCCGTGCGAAGTCACCAAGATCCTTGAAAGGCTTGTTACCGCGCGCTGCCACGATTGATGCAGCTTGCCCCATGCCCACGCCCTTCACCGCCGAGAAGGCATAGCAAATGCCATAAGTGCCCTGTGCATCGGCCTGCACTTCAAAGTCAACGCCAGAGCGGTTGATGGATGGCGGATCGACGCGAATACCCAGACGGCGCGCCTCATTGCGGAATTCTGCCAGCTTATCGGTATTGCCCTTATCAAGCGTCATCGACGCAGCAATGAACTCAACCGGATAATTGGCTTTGAACCAACCTGTCTGATAGGCGATCAGGGCATAGGCAGCCGCATGGCTCTTGTTAAAGCCGTAATCGGCAAATTTCGCCAGCAGATCGAAAATCTCATCCGCTTTGGCTTTGGGAATATCGCGCTCAACAGCACCTCGCACGAAGCGGTCGCGCTGCGCATCCATCTCCGCTTTGATCTTCTTGCCCATCGCGCGACGCAGCAAATCGGCCTCGCCCAGCGAATAGCCCGATAATTGCTGCGCGGCTTGCATCACCTGTTCCTGATAAATGATGACGCCGCAGGTCTCTTCCAGAATGGGCTTCAGCTTTTCATGCGGATAATCGGCCGCTTGTTCGCCATGCTTGACGGCGCAATAGGTCGGAATATTCGCCATGGGACCGGGACGATACAAAGCGACCAATGCGATGATGTCTTCCAGACGGTCGGCCCGCATTTCGGCCAGCGCCTTGCGCATACCGGCACTTTCCACCTGAAACACACCAATCGTTTCGCCGCGCCCAAGCATTTCGTAGGTCTTCTTGTCGTCGAGCGGAATTTTCGACAGATCAACCTCGATATCGCGCTGGGCCAACAACTTGATGGTCGTTGACAGGGTGGTGAGTGTTTTCAGGCCGAGAAAGTCGAATTTCACAAGCCCCGCAGGCTCCACCCATTTCATATTGAACTGGGTCGCAGGCATTTCAGACTTTGGATCGCGATAAAGCGGCACAAGCTCATGCAGCGGTCGATCACCAATCACGATGCCTGCGGCATGGGTTGAGGCGTTGGAGTAAAGCCCTTCCAGCTTTTGTGCGATTTCCAACATACGCGCGACGCGCTCATCAGCGGCAGCTGCCTCGCGCAAACGCACTTCATCTTTCACCGCTTGCTCAAGGCTGACGGGTGCCGCCGGATTTTGCGGGACCAGTTTGGCGAGCTTGTCCACCTGACCCAGTGGCATTTCCAGCACGCGACCGACATTGCGCATCACGCCGCGGGCGAGAAATGAACCGAAGGTGATGATCTGCGCCACGCGATCCGCACCATAGCGGTCGCGCACATAGCGGATCACTTCGTCGCGACGATCCTGACAGAAGTCGATGTCAAAGTCCGGCATCGACACACGTTCGGGATTGAGGAAGCGCTCGAAGAGAAGGCCGAAGCGCATCGGATCAAGATCGGTGATGGTGAGCGCATAAGCTACAAGCGAGCCTGCCCCCGAACCACGCCCCGGACCAACCGGGATGCCTTGCAACTTCGCCCATTTGATGAAGTCGGACACGATCAGAAAGTAGCCCGGAAACTTCATGCGCGTGATGATGCCCAGCTCGAACTCAAGCCGCTCTTCATAATCGCTTTGGGCATAACCGGGTGCAGGACCATGCGCCGCAAGACGTGCGGCCAGACCTTCTTTCGCCTGACGCGCCAACTCAGCTGATTCCGCGCGTTCGGCCGCCTCTGCATCATTGGCATCCCCGCCCGTCGTAAAGCGTGGCAGAATGGGTTTGCGCGTCAGTGGGCGATAGGCACAGCGCATCGCGATCTCGACCGTATTGGCTGTGGCCTCAGGAAGATCAGCGAAAAGTTCGAGCATCTCCTTGCGTGTCTTGAAGCGATGCTCCGGCGTGAGCTGGCGGCGATCTGTCTGCGACACCAACGCGCCTTCCGCGATGCAAAGCAGAGCATCATGGGCGTCGTAATCAGAACGCGCAGCGAAAAAGGGCTCGTTCGTTGCGACCAAAGGCAGATCACGCGTGAAAGCCAGATCAAGCAAATGGCTCTCAACCTGTTTTTCACTTGCAAGGCCGTGGCGTTGCAGCTCCACATAAAGACGCTCTGGAAAGGCCCGTTCAAGCTTCTCAAGCCGTGCGGCAGCCGCTTCGCTGCGCCCTGACGCAATGAGCCGATCCAGTGCACCAGAGGGGCCACCTGTGAGCGCAATGAGACCCTGGCTCAAACGCGCAACATGTTCAAACGCCACATGCGGCGTGTCGCCTGCCTCCGGGTCTAGCCACGCACGCGAGCCCAGATCCATGAGATTGGTGTAACCTTCTTCGGACTGGGCGAGGAGAACGATAGAACCCCGCCCAGCTTCACGCTGCTCATGCGGACGAGTGGCAAGATCGGCGCCATCACCAAAATCCACGGTCAATGTAATGCCGATGATCGGTTGAATGCCGTCCTTGGCAATCTTCTCGGAAAATTCGAGCGCGCCGAACAGATTATTCGTGTCAGTGATCGCCAGCGCTGGCTGACGGTCCGCGCCCGCGAATTTGGCGAGCTTGGCAATCGTCAGAGCTCCCTCACGCAGGGAGAAAGAGCTGTGCACATGCAAATGCACGAAGCCAACGTCTCGCAAAACTCGACTCAAGGGGAAACCTCCACGATCTCGCTTGATTGTCGCGGATCAGTTCCCGCGGGTCGAGCCCGCCCTACCCCCAATCAACAGGGCTTCAGACCATAGATGGCACCGGGGCTGGCCCCCCGGCTTACCCCGTCAATGCGCCCCAAGACCACGGGCGATGATGGCGATCAGCCCCATGAAGGCCGCCAAAGAAGCAAGTTCAGTCACATCAGCCAAAATCATACGGACCATGACACCCTCCTGTGTACGCGGAGTGTTGTCATTATGTTCTCTTTTTGTTTCCTGTCAAGCCACCTATTGAACGGCCTTCGAAATCGTCATGGGGCAAATAAAAAAGCAAGGCTCTCGCCTTGCTTTCAGTCATCCTTGCCTCGACCGGTCCATTTTTGAGCATCCGCGGTTCGGCCTTTTGGCCTGTTGGTCCGTGTTGCCTGGAACCGGTTTCCTCCCGCGACTTGGATTTGGACGTGGCCGGCGAACCGGACGCGGCCTCCTTTCGGAATGCAAAGAGAGGCTAACCCAAGGATCAGGTCTTGTCACCCCCCTACGAAACGCTGTTTCAGACTTTTTTCAACCCTGCTCCGGAGCGATCGAACAAGTCGTAGCCAATTGTTATTATTGCGGTTTTCCTCATTTTTAAGGTGCTGGAGAGGCTCAATAATTGCCAAAGCCATCTGGACGTTTCGCCGATTTTTTTCATCTCGCGCCATGTTGCTGCCGCCTTTGGCTCAGCTTCTAGTGATCAAAAGCCTTATCAGGGGCGCTGCGCTTGTGTTTCGCCCCACCTTCATGTTGTTTGCACCCATCCAATTGGGCACTTTTCGCCCCGAATCGCCTCAA
>CAZLBA010000011.1:17143-17514 GCA_964557555.1 uncultured Beijerinckia sp. | reverse complement strand
CCTGCCCATCCTGCGCGAAACGCCCAAGGAGGCCGAGATCGTTTCCCATCGCCTGATGCTGCGTGCGGGCATGGTTCGGCAGGAGTCAGCTGGCATTTATGCTTGGCTGCCACTCGGTCTGCGGGTGCTGCGCAAGATTGAGCAGATAGTGCGCGAAGAGCAAAACCGCGCAGGCGCGATTGAATTGCTCATGCCTACGATTCAGTCCGCAGATCTGTGGCGCGAAAGCGGACGCTATGATGCTTATGGCAAGGAGATGCTGCGCATTCAGGATCGCCACCAACGTGAAATGCTCTTCGGCCCAACCAATGAAGAGATGATCACCGAAATCTTCCGCGCCTATGTGCGTTCCTACAAAGATCTGCCGCTCA
>CAZLBA010000011.1:6052-17116 GCA_964557555.1 uncultured Beijerinckia sp. | reverse complement strand
TATCACATCCAGTGGAAGTTTCGCGACGAGGTGCGCCCGCGTTTCGGCGTGATGCGCTCGCGCGAGTTTCTGATGAAGGACGCCTATTCATTCGACCTCGATGCTGACGGCGCGCGCCACTCTTATAACAAGATGTTTGTTGCCTATCTGCGCACCTTCGCACGTATGGGCCTGAAGGCCATTCCGATGCGCGCTGATACGGGCCCCATCGGGGGCAATCTCAGCCATGAATTCATCATCCTCGCTTCGACTGGTGAAAGCGAAGTCTTCTGCCATGCCGACTATCTCAACATGGACGTTCCGGGCGAAGATGTGGCCTTTGATGATCGCGGTGTGATGCAGGGACTCTTCGACAAATGGACAGCCAATTACGCGGCCACTTCCGAGATGCATGATGCGGCGGCCTTTGACAAATTGCCGGATGCACAGCGCATGTCCGCGCGCGGCATCGAAGTAGGCCACATCTTCTATTTCGGCACCAAATATTCAGAACCCATGCGCGCAGTGGTCAATGGCCCGGACGGCAAGGAAGTCGCAGTGCAGATGGGTTCTTATGGGATTGGCCCCTCGCGTCTGGTCGCGGCTTTGATCGAAGCCAATCACGACGAAAATGGCATCATCTGGCCGGAAAGCGTTGCTCCCTTCCGCATTGGTCTTGCCAATCTCAAGGTTGGAGATGCTGCCACCGATGGCGCTTGCGCCGACCTCTATCAGAAGCTCGAAAAGGCTGGCGTCGATGTTCTTTATGATGATCGTGACGACCGCCCCGGTGCGAAATTTGCGACGATGGATCTGATCGGCCTGCCTGATCAGGTCATCGTCGGACCCAAGGGACTGGCAGAAGGCAAGATCGAGGTGAAGAACCGCCGCACGGGTGCGCGCGAAAATCTGTCCCTAGACGAAGTGCTGAACAAGTTCACCGCATGAGCGATCACGCAGCCAATCATCCAGATGCAGGGGCCGCGCCGTCGGGCACGCGGCCATTTGCAGCTTTTGAATGGATGATTGCACTGCGTTACCTCCGTGCACGCCGCAAAAAGAGCTTCGTCTCCGTCATTGCGGGCTTTTCCTTTGCAGGCATCATGTTGGGCGTCGCAACCCTGATCGTCGTGATGTCGGTGATGAATGGTTTTCATATCGAGCTGATGAACAAGATCATCGGCATCAATGGCCATATCTTTCTGCAGGGCGTCGAACGGCCTCTGACCGATTACAAGGAAGTGCAGGCGCGAGTTGAGAAGGTTCCCGGCGTGACGCTCGCCATTCCCATGGTTGAAAGTGCAGCAGGGGTTTCCTCCCAATATCATCAATCAGGCGCACTGGTGCGCGGCATTCGTGAAGAAGACATCAAGCGCCTGCCCGGCATTGCCAATAATGTCAGGCTTGGCACGCTGGATGGTTTCGAGGCTGGCGGCGGTGTGGCCATCGGCGCGAAGATGGCTGAACAATTGAGCGTGCGGATTGGCGACACGATCTCGCTGCTGACAGCGCGCGGCGCCTCAACACCCTTCGGTGTCGCGCCTCGTCTGAAAGCCTATCCTGTTGTCGCCATCTTCCAGATTGGCGTGTCAGAATTCGATGGCATCTTTGTCTATATGCCGCTCGCAGAGGCGCAGGCCTTCCTCAACAAGGAAGACGAAGCCAGTGTGATTGAAGCCTTCGTCGCCAATCCCGATGATATGGACGCGATGCGCGCCAAGCTTGATGCAGCTGTGCAGCGGCCGATGATTTTTACCGACTGGCGCCAGCGCAACCGCTCTTTCTTCGAAGCGCTGAAAATCGAGCGGACTGTAATGTTTCTGATCTTGACGCTCATCATCCTCGTTGCTGCGCTCAATATCATCTCTGGTTTGACCATGCTGGTGAAGGACAAGGGACGCGACATTGCCATTTTGCGCACGATGGGCGCGACACGCGGGGCGATCATGCGCGTCTTCTTGCTGACCGGCTCGACCATAGGTGTTGTGGGAACATTAGCGGGCTTGCTGCTCGGTCTCGTGGTCGCGCATAATCTGGAAACGGTCCGCCAATTCATCAATCGAACTTTCAACCTGAATGTGTTTGACCCGCAATTCTATCTCTTGAGTCGGCTGCCCTCCGTCGTTGTCGCCAGTGACGTCATCATGGTGACCGGACTTGCTCTGGGTCTTTCACTCATTGCCACCATCTATCCCGCATGGCGTGCAGCCCGTCTCGATCCGGTCGAAGCCTTGAGGTATGAGTGATGAGCGCGCAAGACTACCCAGCGCTCTGGCTCTATCAGGTTGAGCGCCGCTATATGCAAGGCGAACAACCGCTCGAAATTCTTAAAGGCGCAGAGCTGGCGCTTTGGCCCGGAGAATCTGTTGCCCTCATCGCCCCCTCAGGTGCAGGCAAATCCACTTTGCTTCACGTGGCTGGATTACTTGAGCGCCCGGATGGTGGGGAAATCTACGTCGGCGGCGCGCCGACTGCGCAAATGGATGATGACCAGCGTACAGCCCTGCGCCGCACCGAGATCGGCTTCGTCTATCAGTTCCATCATTTGTTGCCGGAATTTTCAGCTCTGGAAAATGTCATGATGCCGCAAATGATCCGCGGCCTCACCAGCGCGGATGCAAAACAGCGTGCCAATGACATTCTCGACTATCTGGGCCTTGGCAAGCGCATGTCCCATCGCCCCGCAGAACTCTCAGGTGGTGAACAGCAGCGCGTTGCGATTGCACGTGCTGTAGCCAATGGACCGCGTTTGCTGCTGGCCGATGAGCCGACCGGCAATCTCGATCCCAAAACTGCAGATCACGTTTTTGGCGCCTTGACGCAAATCGTCCGCGCCAGCGGTCTGGCGGCTCTCGTTGCCACGCACAATATGGATCTGGCTGCGCGCATGGATCGGCGTGTCACCCTGCGCGATGGCCTCATTGTCGAGCTTGACTGACGGAACCGGAGCTTGAGCGTGCGCATTGTCTGCGGGAGTAGACAAAGCCATGCCAGACGACCCTTCGCTCACCTCCCTGCCAAAACCTCAAAAGCGTATGCTGCGCCATTTCCTGCGGCTGTCACTGGGCTTCTGGCGCAGCGAGGCAAAGCTTGCTGCATGGATTCTTGGGTTGAGCTTCATCGGCTGTCTTTTTCTCAAAGTCGGCGTGGATCTCGCCGTGAACTGGTGGAACAAATATTTCTTTGATGCCTTGCAGGAGCGTCAAACACAGCAGCTTTTCTACAGTATCCTGATCGTTCTCGTTCTGGCGGTTTTGTCAGCAGGGATTGCTGGCCTGTTGCAATATGTGCGAATGCGCTTCCAGTTGCGATGGCGGGAATGGCTTACCAAAACCTTGATCCAACGATGGATGGGAGAGCGGCGTTTTTATCAGCTCTCCATCCTCGACTTCGTTGATAATCCCGAAGGGCGCGTTGCGGAAGATGGTCGCTTGTCGATTGAACTCTTCGTTGATTTCACAGGCGGGGTTTTCAATGCCTTTCTGGCTGCGGCGAGTTTCATCGGCGTGTTATGGTTCATTGGCGGCTCGATGAATATATTCGGGCTTGAAATCCCCGGATATCTTGTCATTGCCGTGGTGCTTTATTCAGGACTGACCTCCTTTGGCATGTGGCTGATTGGTCGCCCGCTCATCGACCGCGTGGAATACAAGGCTGCCGGAGAAGCTGACTTCCGCTATGAAATGACGCGCACGCGCGAAAATGCGGAAACAATCGCCCTGATTGGTGGCGATGATGATGAGCGCACCAATCTTGGTCGTAGCTTCGATGAAGTCGCGTCGCGCTGGATGCAGGTGGCCATAAGGCAGGCGCGGATGATGTTTCTCAATGGCGGAAACAATGTGCTGGCGCCTGTCATTCCGCTGTTACTGGGTGCACCCAAATTCCTGTCTGGCGAACTCTCTCTGGGAGAATTGATGCAGGCAGCCGCCGCCTTCACACAGGTTCAAACATCACTGAACTGGCTTGCAGATAATAGTCTGCGACTGGCAGACTGGTTTGCATCCGCACGACGCGTGGCGCAGCTGGATATGGCCTTCGCGAGATTGGATCGTGTGACCGACAGTGCAAGCGAGAACACGATTGACATGGGCGAGAGTGAGGACGGCGCTTTGCATCTCGTCAATCTTTGCATCAAGCAACATGACGGTACCTTGATGCTGGCAGACGCCGATGTCATCATTCCACGCGGCGAAAAGGTATTGGTGAAGGGCGATAGCGGCACAGGCAAATCAACGCTGATACGTGCCATGGCAGGGCTCTGGCCATGGGGATCTGGCAGCATCCTTCGCCCCCGCGATGCCCGCATGGCATTCATGCCCCAGCGCCCCTATCTTCCGCTCGGCACCTTGCGCGATGCAATCGACTATCCGCGTGAGGAAGAGCCTGCCACAACAGACAGGCTCGAAGAATTGCTGCGCGCATGCGGGCTCGAACATCTGATCCCGCGGCTCGACGAGGAAGATAACTGGTCAAGTATCCTGTCCGGTGGCGAGCAGCAGCGAATTGCCTTTGCACGCGTCTTATTAAAGACGCCCGACCTCATCATCATGGACGAACCAACCTCGGCTCTCGACGAGTTGAGCCAGACACGGATGATGGATTTGCTGCGCAATGATGCACCCCAGTCAACCGTGGTTCATGTTGCGCATCGGCCGGGATTGGAACGATTTCACGATCGAGAGATCTATCTGAAGCGCGAAGGCAATGCGCCTGCCCATGTTGAGACAAGGCCGAGAACGGGCTTGTGGGGCTTTGGCAAAAGATTGATGGGACGCGCAGCAGGCAAGCGCCTCTAGCGGTCCCCCTGCGCCCAATCTGCCTTTGTCTTCTGTGCAAATTCTGCAAAGCAGCCGGCCGCAATTGCCTCGCGCATAGACGCCATCAAGCTTTGATAATAAGCGAGATTAACCCAAGTCAGCAGCATCATGCCAAGAATTTCACCAGACCGGACGAGATGGTGAAGATAAGCCCGCGAATAATCGCGCGCTGCCGGGCAATCCGACAAGGCATCGAGCGGACGAGGATCATCTGCATGTTTGGCATTGCGCATATTGACCTTGCCAAAGCGCGTATAGGCAAGCCCGTGACGACCTGCCCGCGTTGGCATGACGCAATCAAACATATCAACGCCACGACGCACCGCTTCCAGAAGATCATCCGGCGTACCAACGCCCATCAGATAACGTGGTTTGTCTTGCGGCAAATGTGGCTCCACATGTTCGATCATCTCCATCATGACCGCTTGCGGTTCACCAACTGCCAAACCGCCGATGGCATAGCCGGGGAAATCCATGGATACGAGCGCCTGCGCACTCTCGACGCGCAATCCTGGCACAGCGCCACCCTGAACAATGGCAAACACAGCCTGTCCCGGCCCGCCACTGAAAGCTTTGCGTGATCGCTCGGCCCAACGCAGGGACAGACGCATGGCACGTTCGGCCTCTGCATCCGAGCATGGCAATTTCACGCATTCGTCAAACTGCATCTGGATGTCTGATCCCAGCAGTCCCTGAATTTCCATGGACCGTTCGGGTGTAAGCACATGGCGCGCGCCATCAATATGCGACTGAAAGGTGACGCCATTCTCGTCAAGCTTGCGAAGCTTGGCGAGCGACATGACCTGAAAGCCGCCACTATCGGTGAGGATGGGATGCGGCCAGTTCATGAATTTGTGAAGGCCGCCAAGCTCAGCAACGCGCTCTGCGCCGGGGCGCAGCATGAGATGATAGGTATTGCCAAGCACGACATCCGCGCCCAGCGCCCGTACCTGATCCATATACATCGCCTTCACGGTCGCGGCTGTGCCCACGGGCATGAAGGCGGGCGTGCGGATCGTCCAACGCGGCATTGAAACTGCCCCCAAACGAGTAGCCCCATCGCGGGCCTTGAGCGTGAAGGAAAATCTGTCGGTCATGGGAGGCATATACTGGAGGTGGAGGCAACAAGGCAAACCGGGCCATCAATCGCCGGGGCCAACGGGCAACAGCGCTTAGCCCGCCTCATGCCCTCAGCAGCAGACAGGCATCGCCATATGAATAGAAGCGATAGCGCTGCTCAATCGCGTGCGCATAGGCCGCTTTCATCCGATCGAGCCCGGAGAAGGCACTGACCAGCATGAAGAGCGTCGAGCGCGGAAGGTGGAAATTGGTCAGCAGAATATCGACGGCGCGGAACTGATAGCCCGGCGTGATGAAGATGGAGGTGTCGCCCGCAAAGGCACGGAACCTGCCATCCTGTTGCGCAACGGTTTCCAAAATACGCATGCTCGTGGTGCCGGCCGCCATGATCCGTGAGCCGCGCGCACGCGCTTCGTTCAGGCGATGAGCAACTTCGGCGCTCATCACTCCATATTCCGCATGCATCTTGTGGTCGGAAGTGTCGTCAGCCTTCACTGGCAAAAATGTCCCTGCCCCAACATGCAAAGTCACGCGCTCGATGACGACACCCACAGCCTCGATGGAGGCAACAAGCTCAGGCGTGAAATGCAAACTTGCGGTGGGCGCAGCAACGGCACCCGCCTCCCGTGCGAAGAGGGTTTGATAATCCTCCTCATCGCGTGCATCTTCGCCGCGCTTGCTCGCAATATAAGGCGGCAGCGGCATATGGCCGATGCGCACAATAGCCTCATCAAGAGCAGGGCCGGAGAAAGAGAAAGCCAGCAACACCTCGCCGCCGTCGCTTTTCTCGATCACTTCCGCATCGAGCGCGCCAAGCAGGCAAGCCGTGCTCTCGCTCTCGTCACCAAAGCGAATGCGCTCCCCGATATTCACCTTTTTGGCAGGGCGGATGAAGGCACGCCAACGGTCCTCGCCCTCGCGCTTGTGCAAGGTTGCCTCAATACGGGCAACAGCGTCACCGCGCCGGCGAATTCCATCGAGCCTGGCGGGAATGACCTTTGTGTCATTCACCACCAGCACATCGCCGGGGCGCAAGAAATGCGGGATGTCGCGCACGCCTTTGTCGAGGAACGGGCCTTCAGGCGGGATCACCAGCAAACGCGCAGAGTCGCGCGGCTCGGCGGGGCGCAGCGCGATACGGTCTTCGGGAAGTTCAAAGTCGAAAAGATCAACGCGCATGGAGAAAGCTCCCGCCGAAGCGGGAGCCCTTCAACTCAGCTCATCTTGGCAGAGATGATCTTGTCAGGATCTTGCACGGGCTCGCCGCGCTTGATCTTATCGACATTCTCCATGCCGGAGATCACTTCGCCCCACACCGTATATTGACGGTCGAGGAAGCGGGCATCATCGAAGCAGATGAAGAACTGCGAATTGGCGCTGTCGGGATTCATCGCACGCGCCATGGAACAGGTGCCGCGCACATGCGGCTCGCTGTTAAATTCCTGCTTCAGGTTCGGATAACTCGAACCACCCGTGCCGGTACCATGCGGGCAGCCGCCCTGCGCCATGAAGCCTTCGATCACGCGATGGAAGACGATGCCATCATAAAAGCCTTCACCGACAAGCTTCTTGATATGCGCGACATGGTTCGGCGCAAGATCAGGGCGCATGCGGATCACAACCGGACCCTTCGTTGTCTCAAGCGTGAGCGTATTGCCTTCATCCGACATGCGGACCTCCTGTGTTTGGCGAGATTGCTATAGCGGGGGATGGGTGGCGGGTCCACCGGGGAACGCAGCTCGCTTCTCCCTGAGGGAGAAGCTGTCAGCGGAGCTGACTGATGAGGGGGGCCGAAGCCTCTCACGATAGAGACCCGATCCCCTCATCCGCCCGCGCTGCGGGCACCTTCTCCCTATGGGAGAAGGAAGAGCCCCAATCAGGCGGGATCCGACGCCAGACGCACCTTGATCATCTTGTCAGGGTTGGTCACTGCGCCGTTATTGTTGCGGTCGCCTTTCTTGATCTTGTCGACGAATTCCATGCCCTTCACGACCTCGCCAAAGACTGTGTATTGGCCATTGAGGAAGGAGGCATCATCAAAGCAGATAAAGAACTGCGAATTGGCGCTGTCGGGAGCCGAGGAACGCGCCATCCCAAGCGTACCGCGCACAAAAGGCGTCTTGGTGAATTCAGCAGGAATATTGGGCAGCGAAGAGCCACCCGTACCATTGCCACGCGGATCCCCCGTCTGGGCCATAAAGCCCGCGATCACCCGATGGAACACGATGCCATCATAGAATTTCTGACGCACAAGCGTCTTGATCTGCTCGACATGCTTGGGCGCAAGATCGGGGCGCAGCCGAATCGTCACAACGCCGTCCTTGAGCGTAATCAGCATCGTGTTATCGAGCTCTGCTTTGTTCTGCGCAAAAGCCTCGCCTGTCACAGCAAGAGCAGGAATGGCGGCAAGAAGGCTGCGGCGATCAATGGTCATGATAGTCCTCGTGTTAAAACCGAAATTAACGGGCAAAGCGCTTGGCAAGCGCTTGCGCAACGGGTGCAGGCACAAAGCCTGACACATCGCCACCCATGGATGCGATCTGGCGCACCAATGTGCCGGTGATATGGCGCAGCTGCGGCGAGGCTGGCAGAAACACAGTCGTGACATCCGGCACCATCGCGCCATTCATGCCGGCCATCTGCATTTCATAATCGAAATCGGTGCCATCACGCAGACCGCGCACCATGATGGTCGCGCCATGCTGACGCGCAGCATTCACCGCCAGACCATCGAAGGTCACAACTTCAAGCATGCAACCCGTCTCCATCAGCGACGCCGCAGACGCGCGAATGAGATCGGCCCGCTGGGCAGCCTCGAACATCGGCTGTTTACCCGGATGAACACCAATGGCGACGACGAGTTTGCCACACAGACGCGACGCTTGCCGGATGACATCCGCATGTCCATTGGTCAGCGGGTCGAAGGTGCCGGTGTAAAGAGCCGTAACCATCTTCACCTCCATGCGGGGAGATTACTCCTCCCCGCCCCCATTATCATCATCACTGATACGCTCGACGGACACGACATGTTCCTCTGCATCGGTGCGGAAGACGATCACGCCCTGCGTTGAACGGCCTGCCACACGAATACCCTCAACCGGGCAGCGGATCAGCTGGCCGCCATTGGTAACAAGCATGATGCCATCGTCTTTCTCAACCGGGAAAGACGCAACGAGCTTGCCATTGCGCTCATTCACGGCCATGGCGACAATCCCCTTACCGCCGCGACCAGTGATGCGATATTCATAAGACGAGGTGCGCTTGCCGTAACCATTCTCGGAGATGGTGAGAATGACCTGTTCCAGCGCGCCAAGCTCGGCATAACGCTCCTGACTCAGCGTATCCACGCCAGAAGTTGCCTCGCTATCCTCCTCAACCGTTACATCTCCTTCGCGCTCGCCTTCGACAGCGCGACTGCGCCGCAGGAAGGCTGCACGTTCATCGGCGGTTGCATCAACGTGACGCAAAATGGCCATGGAGATCAGACGATCCCCCTCACCAAGCGTAATGCCGCGAACACCCATCGAGTCGCGCCCCTTGAAGACGCGCACATCGGTCACAGGGAAGCGAATGCACTGGCCCTTCGCAGTTGTCAGGAGCACGTCATCCATCTCCGTGCACATCTGCACATCGACAATACCTTCGCCCTCTTCAAGCTTCATCGCAATCTTGCCCGCCCGATTCACATTGGTGAAATCAGAGAGCTTGTTGCGACGAACCGTGCCGCCAGTCGTGGAGAACATCACATCGAGATTTTCCCACTGGCTCACATCTTCCGGCAGCGGCATGATCGTCGTGATGCGCTCGCCCTCTTCCAGCGGCAGGATATTTTTCAAGAAGCGACCCGGTGAGGTCGGACCTGCCGCAGGCAGGCGCCATACCTTTTCTTTGTACACCTGACCCTTCGAGGAGAAGAAGAGAACGGGCTGATGCGTTGTTGCCACGAACAGGCGGGCAACAAAATCCTCTTCACGCGTCGCCATGCCGGAGCGGCCCTTGCCGCCACGGCGCTGCTCGCGATAGGTCGAAAGGGCAACACGCTTGATATAGCCTGCGTGAGACACGGTCACGACCATATCCTCGCGCTGAATGAGATCCTCATCATCCATATCGAGATCGCTTTCCAGGATCTCGGTACGGCGCGGCGTGGCATAGGCATCGCGCACAGCCTTCAACTCATCCTTGATGATGTTGAAGACCCGCAGGCGTGACCGCAGAATGTCGAGATAGTCGGTGATCTCGGCGGCAAGCTTGGTCAGGGCGTCTGCAATTTCATCACGACCCAGAGCCGTCAAACGCTGCAAGCGCAACTCAAGAATCGCGCGCGCTTGCTGCTCGGACAGGCGATAGGTGCCGTCATCTTGCAAGGCGTGACGGGGATCAGCGATGAGCTTGATCAACGCCTCCATATCACGCGCGGGCCAATCACGACCCATCAAGGCTTCACGCGCGGCCGCCGCATCGGGCGAAGTGCGGATGAGGCGGATCACCTCGTCAATATTGGCAACCGCAATGGCAAGACCCACCTGAACATGGGCGCTGTCACGCGCCTTGTTGAGCAGGAACTTGGTACGGCGCGTCACGACTTCTTCGCGGAAGTCGATAAATGCGCGCAGGAAATCCTTCAGGTTCAACACCTGCGGGCGGCCGCCATTCAGCGCAATCATGTTGCAGCCAAAAGACGCCTGCAATTGCGTGTAGCGATAGAGCTGGTTGAGCACGACATCAGCAACTGCATCGCGCTTGATCTCGATCACGATACGCATCCCGTCGCGATCAGACTCGTCGCGCAATTCAGCAATGCCTTCAATGCGTTTCTCGCGCACCAGTTCGCTGATCTTTTCGAGCAGCGAGGACTTGTTCACCTGATAAGGAATTTCCGTGACGATGATGGCATCACGATCCTTGCGCAACTGTTCAATCTGCGCCTTCGCGCGCATCAACACCGAGCCGCGGCCCGTGTGATAGGCAAGGCGCGCACCGCCTTTGCCGAGAATGCTGCCGCCCGTTGGAAAATCAGGACCGGGCACGATCTCGATCAATTCATCAATCGTCATTTCCGGCTTGTCCATCAAGGCAACAACGGCGTCGATGACTTCGCCAAGATTATGCGGCGGAATATTGGTGGCCATGCCCACCGCGATACCACCGGCACCATTCACCAACAGATTGGGGAAACGCGCGG
>CAZLBA010000011.1:0-6042 GCA_964557555.1 uncultured Beijerinckia sp. | reverse complement strand
TCCGAGCCATCATAGTTTGGCTGAAAATCAACCGTGTCATTGTCGAGATCGTCGAGCAAAGACATTGCCGGCTTGGCGAGGCGGACTTCGGTATAACGCATGGCCGCTGCAGGATCGCCATCGACCGAACCGAAATTGCCCTGACCATCAATCAGGGGGAGACGCATCGAGAAGGGCTGCGCCATGCGCACCAGCGCGTCATAGATCGCCGCGTCGCCGTGGGGATGGTATTTACCCATCACGTCGCCGACGATGCGCGCGCTCTTCACATAGCTTTTGTCAGGCGTCTGACCATTCTCAGTCATCGAATGGATGATGCGCCGATGCACCGGCTTCAGACCGTCACGCACATCAGGAAGCGCACGGCTGACGATCACGCTCATCGCGTAATCGAGATAGCTGCGCTTCATTTCATCGGTGATCGAAACCGGACGGATATCAGAACCCGGCAGGTTGTTAGGATCGTCGTTCTCAGCCAAGGAAAGCTCGCAAAGGAGAGGGTGAAAAAACAGTCTTGATGGTGATAGCCGATTCCCTCCCCCAAGGCCAGTTTTTCACGCCAAAGAGGTGGAAAAATCCGCCATATTTTTCAACGACTTGCTTTGCTGTTTCGACGGCGTCTGACGCTCTCCACAATGTCTTTCTTTTGGCCGCCCCGCGGCCACAGAAAAGCCTTGGCAAGAAGTGCCAGCACCAGGAGATCGCAAGCGATCATCCAGAAGACTTCAAGCGGATCGAGGAGAAAGTAACGCCCGGTTTGAAGCAGCGATGAGAGCGGCATCAGCAGCACATTTTTGACGAGGAAGAAGGCCCATAGGCATACAATGGTAAAGCTTGCCCAATTGAGGCTCAGGAGAAAGGGTAACAGCAAAGGCGGCAATATGATGTGGAGTTCGACGAGCCAGCTCGCGAAGTCTTTCTCACCGGGATGAAAAGCCAGCCACCAATAGCGCGCTATGGTGGCATAGATGATGAGCGCCGCAGCGAGACCGAAAAGTTTTGTACGCAAGGTGTCGAGGAATCAGTTGGAGCAATGTGAGGCGAGTGTAGCATGAGCCGCGAAATCCTTCTCCCATAGGGAGAAGGTGCTGCAGCGTTGTTACAGGAAAAGGCACCCGCTCCTCCCAATGGGAGAAGGAGAGCCACGTTCTCTGTGACTACTTCTTACCGCCCATGCTGCTGTTCAAACTCTCCGCAGTCTTCAGATGCGCATGAATGACGGGCGCTGTTTTCTGCGCGAAAGCTTTCAGGTTCGGGTCATCGCCTGATTGCGCGAAACTGTCGAAGAGTTGCGCATCCTTCTGATGATCTTTCAGCATCATCTGAACAAAATGCTGATCGAAGGCCTCACCCTTGGCCTGTTTCAGCTCGGCCAGCATGTTGGAATGTTCTTTATCGAGCTGCACCTTGCCCGATGATTTACCGCCCATGGCTTGCTGAAAATCCTTGCCGGCCTGCATGTGATCCTTGAGCAGCGTTTCGGCAAATTCCTTGACCTTCGGGTCGCGGGCTTGCGAACGCGCCAGCTCGGCGGCCTGCAGCTCAAACTCATTCGCCATCTCGACCTTGCTGGCAAACTCCTTGGCGGAGAGGACCTTGCCCTGCCCTGCGGTGGCGGCAGGCGGTGGCGATGTGCTGCGCTGTGCCTGTGCCAGAAGGGGGAGCGGGGAGAGCATCAGGGCTGCGCTGAGCAATAAAACGGGTTTCATGCGGACCTCCTGCCAGATGCGGCAATGGCATGTCTGTCTTTTGGCAACAGGACCAAGGCAGCGAGGTTCCAGCGCAGCCGACATGCAAAAAGGCCGCCCCGAAGGACGGCCTCTGCCTGATAGCTGCCTGCAGCAGATCAGAAGGGGATATCATCATCCGGCATGTCATTGCGGGAAGAGCCAGCCGCTGCCGGACGAGCGGGCGCACGACCGCCACCACCACCACCGCCGCCTGACGAGACGCGCTCATAGCCGCCCCCGCCCATTTCGCCGCCGCCTTCGCCGCGGCCACGGCTGTCAAGCAATGTCAATTCGCCGCGATAGCGCTGCAGCACAACCTCCGTCGTTTTGCGCTGGTTGCCATCCTTGTCGGTATATTCGCGCGTCTGCAATTGGCCTTCGAGGTAAACCTTCGAGCCCTTCTTGCAATATTGCTCAGCCACCTTGCCCAGCGCCTCATTGAAGATGACGACATTGTGCCACTCGGTGCGGTCCTTGCGCTCACCGGTTGCTTTGTCGCGCCAGCTCTCCGTGGTGGCGACCGAGAAAGACACGACGGGATCCCCTGAGCCCATGCGGCGCACTTCCGGGTCGCGGCCCAGATTGCCCACCAGAATGACCTTGTTGACACTGCCCGACATCGCGGCTCTCTCCGAATTCTAGTGCAAGCCCAGAGGGCCAAGTTGCTGCACCCTAGCGCCTGAAAGCGCAGGACGCGCCTGCCATTCCGGCTTGTCCACACCAAAGCTTGTTCACTTTTTGTTCTTAACAGGAGCCGGCCATTCTGGCAAGTCGTTTCTTAGCCAAGACCGAGGTCTTTTGTCGGGGCAGAAGGCTGGGCCGTGGCAGCCTGAAAACTCACCATGCGTTCTGCCGCGTAGCTATGAGCGGCACCGCAGGCGGGACAGGTCACCAGAAAGGCCCCTCGCCCGCTCACCTTGGTGCCTCCTGTCCCGTTGGGGTCGTCAAGGACAGCAAAGCGGTTCGAGCAGGTGAGACAGACGAAACCCAGATACCATTCGCCCGGCACCGGGTTCATGCGCGGGCCGGTACGAAAGAGCCCACGAAATTCGACTTCTTCAGACATGAAAAAACCTCCACGTCTGGCAACGTGGAGGTCTCGATCGGGTTCAGGGACGGCTGATTACTTCGCGCCCTTGAGCACGGGGGTCCAGCGGGCCACTTCCTTCTTCACGAAGTCGCCAAGATAGGCCTGTGTCTGCTCATCACCCTTGGGCAGAACCGCGCCGAGATTGAGCAGGCGATTGCGCGTCGTCTCGTCAGCAAGCGCCTTGCGCAGCGCGTCGTTCAGCTTCGCCGTGATTTCAGGAGCGGTACCGACCGGAGCGAAAATCGCGTTCCAGGCGATGACCTGATATTCCGGCAGGCCAGCTTCCTTTGTGGTCGGCACATCGGGCAATGCCGGTGAACGCTCAGGGCTTGCGATCGCATAAGCGCGGACGTTACCAGCGCGGATCTGTTCCGCGAGGTTGACGATCTGGTCGCACATGTAATCGACCTGCCCGCTGATCATGTCATTAAGGGCGGGACCCGTGCCGGTATAAGGAACCGCCGTCGGCTTGATGCCAAGCTGGACATTGAGCATCACGCAAGTCGAATGGGAAACGGAGCCAATGCCGGCATGAGCCTGATTGAGCTTGTCGGGATTGGCTTTCGCGTAAGCGACGAATTCCTGCAGCGTCTTGGGCTGGAGCTTCGTCGAGCCGACGATCAGGATCGGGGTTGAAGCCGCGATGCCAACAGGGACCAGAGCGGTCGGATCATATTTCAGGCCGGGGTAAAGTGCGGGTGCCGCGCCATGCGTGCCCATATGGCCCATCATGATCGTGTAGCCATCATTAGGCGCACCGGCAGCGCGGGTGATGCCCGTTGTGCCACCGGCACCTGCCACGTTTTCGATCACGACCTGCTGGCCGAGAGTCCGGGACATGTGCTCAGCGACGAAACGCGCCACGATATCGGTGGGACCACCTGCCGCGAAGGGCACGATCATGGTGACGGGCTTTGTCGGGTAGGACTGCGCCATTGCGGGGCTTGCGAGGCCGACAGCAAGGGCAAGGGCGGTGACGAGACGTCTCATGGTTTTCACTCCGGGCAGTTATGAGCGAAATATGGCTATGCTGGTGCCAGACTTCCATAGGTACTTTGGACAGTTATCCAGCCACGGTAGCCGCAATGACGCAGTGTTGAACGAGCTGTCATAAAAAAGGCCCCGGCCGGAGCCGGAGCCTCATATCAGAAATGCCTGCCGACTACTCGGTAAAGGCTTCGTCGCGCTTCTTGCGCATCGCCGGCAGCAAGGCAATCACCAGCATAAGCGCGGCAAGCACCAGCAGCGTGGCCGACAGCGGACGTTCGATGAAGGTCATGAAGTTGCCGCGCGACAAGATCATTGCCTGACGCAGCTTCTCCTCCATCAACCTGCCAAGCACGAAGCCAAGCAGCATCGGCGCAGGTTCGAATCCGAACTTGAGCAGAGCATAACCCGCAAGGCAGAAGAATGCCGTCATCATGACGTCATGCGGGTTGTTGTTGATTGAGTAGATGCCGATGCAGCAGAAGATCATGATCGACGGGAACATCAGGCGGTAGGGAACCTTCAGCAGGCGCACCCACATGCCGACGAGCGGCAGGTTGATGATGAGCAGCATGAGGTTGCCGATCCACATCGAGGCGACCATGCCCCAGAACAGATCAGGGTTCTTGGTCATCACCTGCGGACCGGGCACGATGCCATGAATGGTCATCGCGCCGACCATCAGCGCCATCACCGCATTGGGCGGAATGCCAAGGGTGAGCAGCGGAATGAAGGCCGTCTGCGCACCTGCGTTATTGGCTGATTCAGGTCCAGCCACGCCTTCAATCGCACCACGACCGAAGCGGCTCGGATCCTTGGCGAGCTTCTTCTCCACCGTATAGGCGGCGAAGGGGCCAAGCACCGCGCCATTGCCCGGCAGAATGCCCAGCGAAGCGCCAATGAACGTGCCACGCAGAACCGGCTTCACCGAGTCCTTGAGGTCCTGAAGACCCGGCAACAGACGGCCAATCTTGCCCTTCACAACATCGCGCGCTTCTGGATTTTCCAGATTACGAACGATTTCCGCGAAGCCGAAGATGCCCATCGCCATCGCAGCGAAGTCGATACCGTCAGAGAGATCCTGCAGCCCAAGCGTGAGGCGCTCCTGACCGGACACGAGGTCGGTGCCGACCGTTGCCAGCAAAAGGCCCAGAAGGATCATGCAGATCGCTTTCAGGATCGAGCCACGCGCGAGCACGACCGCAAAGATCAAGCCGAGCACCATCAGCGAGAAATATTCGGCCGGACCGAAGAACTGCGCAATCTGGGAGAGCGGCTTGCCGATGGCGGCAATGAACAGGGTCGCAACCGTACCGGCAAAGAAGGAGCCGATGGCAGCGATACCAAGTGCAACGCCCGCGCGACCCTGCTTGGCCATCTGGTGACCATCAAGCGTGGTGACGACCGAGGTCGCCTCGCCGGGAATGTTCACAAGAATGGCTGTCGTGGAACCGCCATACTGAGCGCCATAATAGATGCCCGCGAGCATGATGAGCGCGCCAACGGGATCAAGGCCGAAGGTGATGGGCAGCAGCATGGCGATGGTGGCAATGGGACCAACACCGGGAAGCACGCCAACCAACGTGCCGACCATACAGCCGACGAAGCAGAGCGCCAAATTCTTCAGCGACAATGCTGTGCCGAAGCCAACGGCAAGGTTTGAGAGAAGCTCGTTCATCGGATCACCAGCGGAACGTCGTCACCGGGATCGGAAGACCCAGCGCATATTTGAACAGAAGAATGCAAGCCGCCGTCATGATAGCGGCGAAGATGATCGTCTCCTTCCAGCGCATGTCCGGGGTGGCCATCGAGCCAACCAGAATGACCGCGGGACCGGCAACGATGAGGCCGAATTTCTGCACAGTGAACGCGAAGGTCAGGATACCCGCGAGCACGAAGAACAGGCCACGCAGGGACCAGGCGTCCAGATATTCGCTCTTGTCAAAGAAGCCGGTCACGGCCAGCAACACGCCGCCGCCAATCAGCATCCAGGCCAAAGAAATGGGCAACATGCCCGCGCCCATGGAGCGCAGCGTACCCAGAGGCAAATTGGACCCCTGCCAAAGAGCAAAGGCCCCGATGCAAATCAGGAACAGGCCGCCCCCCACGTCCTGGGGAATGCGAAGCCCCCCCTTCCCTGACTGGCTCTCGTTTTGTTCAGACATACAACCCCCCTCGACGGTAAGGCTTGAGTGAATTCACACGACTGTGGCACACACCAACCGGACGCGCCCT